>NZ_ATUL01000016.1:0-68604 GCF_000420185.1 Thioalkalivibrio sp. ALR17-21
AGGGAAACACTGATCAATGTACACGCTCGCGCTCGAGTCGCTTTTGCGTGCGAACAAGGCGCGGCGACCGCCGTGCAGTCATTCTGCACAAGGGAGCCGCAACGCCGTGCGCGCACAAAAGCGGCCGAGCCCCTACGGGGTTGGGCCCCGGGTTCCCCGATCCGGCGTTGCGCCGCTTGCGGGTAGAACCACTACCCGCAAGCGGCGCGCCTTGTCTCGGAAAACCCGGGGCACCAACGCGAGCGTGTACATTGATCAGTGTTTCCCTGGCAGAACCCGCGCGAACGCGGGTCCGTACAACGGTGGCACCCGAATCCCGGGTATGATGGCCCGGGATTCGGGTGGTACCCGAACGCATACACACCGGCTTCGCCGGCAGCCGAAAGGGTTCCGACTCGAGGCAGGAGATGGAATACAAGGACTACTACAAGATCCTGGGCGTGGACCGTAACGCCAGCCAGGACGACATCAAGAAGGCCTATCGCAAGCTGGCGCGCAAGTACCACCCCGACGTCAGTGACGACCCGGAGGCCGAGACGCGCATCAAGGAGGTCAACGAGGCCTACGAGGCCCTCGGGGACCCGGAAAAGCGCAAGGCCTACGACCAGCTGGGCGCCAACTGGCGCCAGGGGCAGGACTTCCGTCCGCCGCCGGGCTGGGACGGCTGGACCGGTGCGGGTGCCGGCGCGGGTGCCGGCGGCCGCGCACGGGGCGCCGGACCGGGTGCCGGCGGGGCCGATTTCGGCGGCTTCTCCGACTTCTTCGAGTCGATCTTTGGCGGCGGCGGCATGGGTGGCGGCGGTCGCCGGCGCGGCTTCGACGTGCGTGGTGCCGACCGCGAAGGCGCGGTGGAAGTGACCCTCGAACAGGCCATGCACGGCGCCGAGCTGTCGGTGACCGACCCGCGCGGACGCCCGCAGCGCGTGCGCATCCCCGCCGGCGCCAAAGACGGCTCGCGGGTCCGGGTACGCGGCCAGGGCGACCCGGGCGTGGGCAACGGCGCCCCGGGCGACCTGCTGCTGGAGATCCGCATCAAGCCGGACCCCAACTACCGGGTGGAAGGGCGCGACCTGTACCGCGATATCCCGATCACCCCGTGGGAGGCCGCGCTGGGCGCCACGATCGAGGCACCCACCCCGCACGGGGCGGTCAACCTGAAAGTGCCGAAGGGCTCGCAGTCGGGCAAGCAGGTGCGGCTCAAGGGCAAGGGACTGCCCGGCAAGACCCCTGGCGATCTGTACCTGCGGCTGATGATCCACGTGCCCCCGGAGGACGAAGCCGGCGACTGGTACGAAAAGATGGCGGAGTCATCCAGCTTCAACCCGCGCGAGCTGCTGGCCGGCTGATCCCGCTCGCGCGCGACGCGCGGGATTCAGCCGGGCGTGTTGCGCTCCACCCAGCGGCTGCTGCCGTCGGCCAGGCGCTCGCGTTTCCAGAACGGGGCCTCGTGCTTGAGCCGCTCCAGGATGTCGCTGCAGGCATCGCGGGCGGCCGCACGATGGGCCGACCAGGTCGCCACCAGCACCAGCGCATCGCCCGGCCGCACCTCGCCCACGCGGTGCGCAACATGCACGCCCAGCAGGGGCCAGCGCTGCTGCGCGGCCTCCACGATGCGCTCCAGCTCCTGCTCGGTCATGCCCGGATAATGCTCCAGGAACAGCCCGGTCACGGCATCGTCCTCGTTGAAATCGCGCATGCGGCCGACGAACACGCTGGCCGCCCCGCGGGCCTCGGCGGGGATGTCCTGCTCCGCCGCGCGCAGCGCGTCCCAGGGGTCGAAGTCCTCGTGATGGATCATCACCGTCATGCTCAGCCTCCGGTGACCGGCGGAAAGAAGGCCACCTCGTCGCCGTCGCGCACCGGGGTGTCCGGGCCCGCCCGGGACTGGTTGACCGCCGTCATCAGGCGCTGCGGCGGGGGTTCACCGTGCAGGTTTTCCCACAGACCGGCCACCGTGCACCCTTCGGCGGGCAGCTCGGCCTGCTCGCCATCGCGGCCCAGTTCCTCGCGCAGCCGCGCGAAATACAGCACTTTTACCGTCATACGGCCCCTACACGTGTGTCGCTCAAACAAGCATTATAGCCAGCATGAACAATTTCACTCATTTTGACTCTCAGGGCCACGCGCACATGGTGGATGTCGGCGACAAGGCCGTCTCCCACCGCGTGGCCATCGCCGAGGGCCGCATCCGCATGCAGCCGGAAACCCTGCAAAAGGTCCGCGAAGGCAATCATTCCAAAGGGGATGTTCTGGGCATTGCCCGCATCGCCGGTATCATGGGTGCCAAGAGAACGGGTGACCTGATCCCGCTGTGCCATCCCATCGGACTCAGCCGCGTGGCGGTCGAATTCGATCTGGAAGATGACGCGGTCGTGGCCCGGGCCACCTGCGAGGTGCATGCAGTCACCGGCGTGGAGATGGAGGCCCTGACCGCCGTCTCCACCGCCCTTCTGACCATCTACGATATGTGCAAGGCCGTGGACCGGGGCATGGTGCTGGAAACGGTCCGGCTTCTGGAAAAACACGGCGGTCGCAGCGGCAGCTGGAAGGCCCCCGACCCGCAAGGAGATTCCCGAACATGAAATGGATCAAGCGCCTGTTTGGCCTGATCGGCATCCTGATCCTCGTGGTGATCGTCGTCGCCGCGTATCTGCTGGTGACGTTCGACGCCAACGATTACAAGGAGCGCATCGAGGCCCAGGTGCACGAACAGACCGGGCGCGATCTGGAACTGGCCGGCGATGTCAGCCTGACGCTGTTCCCCACCCTCGGCCTGCGCCTGGAAGACGTGCGCTTCGGCAACGCCGAGGGCTTCGGCGACGAACCCTTCGCCGAGCTCGACGTGGTGGACGTGGCCGTCGCGGTCATGCCGCTGCTGCGCCGCGAGCTGGAAGTGCAACGGGTTGAAGGCGACGGCGTGCGCCTGAACCTGGCGCGCGACGAGGACGGCCGCAACAACTGGGACGACCTCGCTGCGCGCGCCGACGAAGCCCGCGACGAGGCCGTGACCGGCGACGAGGACGAAGAACGGACCGCCACCGAATCGCGCCTGGCCATGGAGCGGATCGATATCGCCGGCATCAGCCTGACCAACGCCCGCGTGGTGTGGGACGACCGCGAGACCGGGATGCGTGCCGTGCTGGACCCGTTCAGCCTGCAGGTGGGCCGCTTCCAGCCCGGCGTGGAGACCCGGCTGGAAATGTCCGCCGCGCTGGAGGCCGAGGGCGGCGCGCTGGAGCAGCCGCTCAGCACCACCATGGACCTGACCGGACTGGTCAACCTCGACCTGCTGAACAATCGCTATGCAGTGCGTCGCCTGGACCTGAACCTCGATGTGGAAGGCGGCCCGGTGCCGCAGCCGATGGCCGTCCTCTTCCGCAGCGACGTGGCGCTGGAGGTGGACGAAGACGACACCCGCCTGCGCATGGAGCGCCTGACGGTGGAGGCCTCCAGGGTAACCCTCACCGGGTTTGCCGAACTGGGCAACCTGCAGGGCGACCAGCCACAGATGCGTGGCGAACTGCGCTCCAACACCTTCAACCTGCGCTCGGTCATGGACGACCTGGGGCTGGAAGCCCCGGCCACCGCGGATCCGGATGCCCTGCAGCGGGTCGCATTCGACCTTTCCGCGGCCGGTACGCCGGGCAACCTGGAACTGTCGCCGTTCCTGTTCACCCTCGACGACACGACCCTCAGCGGTGACGCCACGCTGGACACCACCGGCGAGCGCCCGCATTTCGGTTTCGACCTGCGCGGCAACGAGCTCAACGTCGACCGCTACCTCCCGCCGGAGGTCGAAGAGGCGCGCACCGGCGAAGCCAACGGCGCCCCCGACGAGGAAGAAGCCGAGGAGCTGCGTATCGAACTGCCGATGGAAGCCCTGCGTTCCGTCGACGTGGACGGCAGCCTGGCCCTCGATGGTCGCCTGATCCTGATGGGCCTGGAGCTGCGCGACATCGCACTGGACATCCGGGCGCGCGGCGGCGACTGGGTGATCGACCCGCTGTCCGCCACCGGCTACGACGGCGAACTGACCAGCCGCATCCAGCTGGACGCCTCGGGCAGCCAGCCGCGCTACGGCCTCACCACCGACCTGACCGGCCTGGACATCGGCGCCCTGCTGGACGACCTGCAGGGTGACGACGCCATGCTGCTGGGCACCGGCAACCTCACGCTCGACATCACCACGCACGGCGAGGCGCTGTCCGACCTGCGGGCCAACCTCAACGGCGACGGCGACATGCGCTTCGAGGACGGCGCGGTGCGCGGCATCAATGTCGCCGACATCATCCGCCGCGCGGAGGCCCGCATCCGCGGCCGTGAATACGAGTCGGACGAGCCGCGGCAGACGGACTTCAGCGAGATCTCCGGCAGTTTCGACATCGAGAACGGCGTGGTCTCCAACAACGACCTGGAAGGCAACTCCCCGCTGCTGCGCGTCCGCGGCCAGGGCTCGGCCGACCTCAACGACGAGTCGCTGGACTACCGCGTGGACACGACCCTCGTCGGCACCCTGGAAGGCCAGGGCGGACGTTCGCTGGAAGACCTGCGCGGCGTCCGCCTGCCGATCCGCATCAGCGGCACGTTCGACGACCCCAGCTTCCGCCTCGACCTCGAGTCCATCCTGCGTGAACGCGCCGCCGAAGAGCTGGGCGTGGACGAGGACGAACTGCGTGACGAGGCCACCCGGCGCCTGATGGAGCGCCTCGGCCTCTCGCGCGACGAAGCGGACGAGGAAGAAGCAAACGACGAACAAGCCGAAGAAGCTGACGAAGACGAGGAAGACGAGGAAGACGAAGAGGCCGAACGCAGCCTCGAGCAGGAAGCGGAAGACCGCATGCGGGAACTCCTCGAGTAAACCGGGGAACCCGGGTCACCCGCACTCGTTCAACCCGACCGCGAACACCGACGCCCGGGCACATCGCCCCGGGCGTCGGCGCCTCCTCCCCCGCCATCATGCAACCCTTCGCCCAACGCCTGCTGGACTGGTTCGACCACCACGGCCGTCACGACCTCCCCTGGCAGCACCCGCGCACGCCCTACCGCGTATGGGTCTCCGAGATCATGCTGCAGCAGACCCGGGTCGAGACCGTCATCCCGTATTTCGAGCGTTTCACCGCGCGCTTCCCGGACGTGCAGAGCCTGGCCGCCGCCCCCGTGGACGACGTCCTCGCCCTGTGGGCCGGACTTGGCTACTACGCCCGCGCCCGCAACCTGCACCGCTGCGCCCGGACCATCGTGGAAGACCACGACGGCCACTTCCCGCGCGAACGCGTGGCGCTGGAGGTCCTGCCCGGCATCGGCCGCTCCACCGCCGCCGCCATCCTCGCTCAGGCACACGACGCCCCCGAGGCCATCCTCGACGGCAACGCCAAACGCGTGCTCGCTCGCCACGCCGCGGTGAACGGCTGGCCCGGCAGCACCACCAGCCAGAAGACCCTGTGGCGCGAGGCCGAGGCCCGCACCCCCGCCAGCCGCTGCGCCGACTACACCCAGGCGATCATGGATCTGGGCGCGCTGGTGTGCACCCGCAGCCGCCCCGACTGCGCCGCCTGTCCCGTGGCCGAAGACTGCGGCGCCCGCCTTCAGGACCGCACTGCCGAACTGCCGCACCCGCGGCCGAAGCGCCAACGCCCGACACGCACGCGCTGGGCCGCCCTGCTGCACGCCCCCGAAGGGATCTACCTGGAACAGCGCCCGCCCAGCGGCATCTGGGGCGGTCTGTACACCCTGCCCGAGGCCGAAGACCCGGAGCACCTGGAGGCCTGGGTGCGCAGCCACTGGCCACACGCCGAGGCGCTGGCAGGCGACGCACTGAGCCACGGCTTCAGCCACTACCAGCTCGACCTGCGCGTGCAGCGCTACCGGCTCCCGGCGGGTGAGTGCGGGATCATGGATGCCCCCGGGGTGATCTGGTATAAACCGGGCCAGTCGCGGCCGGCAGGCATCCCGGCCCCCATACAAGGCTTACTGCAAAGCGAAAAGGATTCCGGCCATGGCACGAACCGTTAACTGCGTAAAACTCGGCAAAGAGGCCGAAGGCCTGGACGTCCCGCCCTACCCGGGCGAGATGGGCAAGAAGATCTACCTCAACGTCTCCAAGGAAGCCTGGAACGCCTGGCTGAGCCACCAGACCATGCTCATCAACGAGTATCGCCTGACCCCGGTGGACCCCAAGGCGCGCAAGTTCCTGGAAGAGGAAATGGAGAAGTTCCTGTTCGGCGACGGCTCCGAAAAACCCGAAGGCTTCGTCGACCCCAACCAGTCCTGAAGCCGGCCCCGGGGCGCGCCCTTGACGTGAGCGCCCCGGACCGCTTTAATACTGCCCTTCGCCTCACGGCGAACCCCGCAACAAGTCAGTACTGGCCGGGTAGCTCAGTCGGTAGAGCAGGGGATTGAAAATCCCCGTGTCGGCGGTTCGATTCCGTCCCCGGCCACCATTTCCCTGTCCGCAGTCGTCCTCTCGCGTCCGCATGCCCCGTTCGGCGAGGGCCAGCGGCCCCATCAATCGCGCTCAATAGTGGTATCTGCAGGAGATGATGGTGATGGACGAACCGTCCACGGCATAGACCAGGCGATGGGTGTCATCAATACGGCGCGACCAGAAACCAGCCAGGTTCTCCTTGAGAGGTTCCGGCTTGCCAATGCCTTCCAGTGGTGACCGCTTCACATCCGCGATCAACTTGTTGATCCGCCTGAGGGTCTTCCGGTCCTGGGCTTGCCAGTAGATGTAGTCGTTCCATGCTTCGTCCGTCCAGCAAAGGAGCCGACTACTCATCCCCGTCTACCAGCTCACGCTCGGTGGCCTTTCCTGCCTTGTACTGCGCAATGGACTTGTTGAGATGCTCGGCATTCGCCGGGGAACGCAGAAGATGCACGGTCTCCATCAGGCTGTTGTAGTAATCCAGCGACATTACCACGGCGTCTTCCGAATCGCGGCGCGTAATCACCGTGGTGTCGGCATCATCGACCACGCCATCGAGTACGGCTTTGAGGCCGTTGCGAGCCTCAGTGAATGACACAATCTTCATGGAGCCCTCCTGTACAGTCACCCGTACAAGTATAGGGCGAGTAGCCCAAATGTACAATTTACGGGACAGGCCACGGCATCGACTCGCCGGGAAGCCCCGTTTGCACTGTGGCACCATCGATGCCATGAGCGTTCGTCGTATCCTGCGTATGGGGCACGCAGATTCGTCCAGGTCTTTCGATTCCGTCCCTGGCCACCATTCCTTCTCCCACGTTCCATCAGCTTCTGGGTGGTCTGACGCCTCCCTTGCGGCGAATCCCGAATCCCACTCGAAAGATGTCCGGAATGTTGATCCGGCCTTCTACGGTTCTGTAGAGCACCCCCAGTTCCTCGAGATCGTCGACCAGCAGTTCGATATCCGCCCTTCCTTCCGTTTCGGACGAAAAACGGCGCGGCGGCAGCTTCTCGCGCGAAACCTCGAGAACCCTCTGCAGGATTTCCTCCGACCATTGGCGGCGCAGATCGTCGACTTCCAGCGGCACGGTTGCACCCTGCAGGCCCGAAAGAAGCGGGGTGACCCACGGATAATCTTCTCGGCCCAGCTCCGCCACACGAGTCTTCGAGGCTTCGGCGACGCCGTGCTTGATCGCTTCATAGTGAAGCGGACAGGCGTGATCGGCATACTTTTCCCGGGTACGCAGGGCCGCCTCGCGCAGCGCCAGGAGCAGGCTTCGCGGGGCGATACGGCCGTGGGCATCCGCCAGATGCCCCGTAATCCAGGTATAGGTATAGCCTCGACGGCGGTTGGTTCCCATATACGGGCCAGCCAGATCCTCCAGCAACGGCCGTTGCAGCAACTCGCCGGCACGCACGGCTGGTGGCACCCGCCGTTCGCCCTGCGCATGTTCCCAGGACTCACCAGTGAGCTGCTGCGCCCGGGCGGCAAACACATCACCCGCCGCCCCGTTGGCAAGCAGGTGAAACAGCAACCCGTAGAGATCCACCGGGCGCCACGCAAGGTCGACCCGGTTATGCAGCAATTTGGAACTGTCGCGGAAACCGAATATGCCCCCGTCTTCTTCCATATCGGGCCGCAGAAAAAACTTCAGGCGGATGTTCGGATAGGGTCGACAAGCGAGCGCGACTTCAAGGGCGCCCCGAGTCAATGCGCGCACGGATTCCCAGCCGCCCCGGGCGATCGTATCGAGCGAGTCGAACACCAGCAGAAGGTATTGTTCTCTGCGCGTCAGTTCGCGACTGGCCGCAGCCAGCAACTCGGTGAAGGCCTCAGGGTCGGCCTGCGCCCACCGGGCCGCTTCCGTCGCACGGCCAAACGGCGCCTGCATGCCACAAACTTCGGCCAGTTGCCGTGCCAGCAACCCGCGCCATATGTGACGGGGCTCCAGCCCCTCGGCCAGAAGCTGCTCCAGGGTCTCCGCGTCGGGATGCTGACCCACGTGCGGATCCGTACTGAACCCGATCCGCACCACGGTGTTCTCCAGAGCCTTCGGCCCCCCCGACCCCACAAGACGCTGGCGGGTCGGTTGATCGAACAGGGCCGCCGTCCACACCGATTTGCCGGAACCCCGCATGCCGATCACGACCGTCGTGTCCAGACTCAGGGCACGGGTGTGGCTTTCCGGCACGTATAGCTCCCCCGGGCCGGGTGGCGTCAGGTTCTCCTGAGCGGAGACATCGGGCAATTCACACAACGCCGCCCGCAGGGCCTCCACTTCCGATTGCGTGCCGGTCACTCCTCACCCCTCCGGACACCGAGCTTCAGGCGCTCCCCGGCCACGCGGAAAAACTCGCCGTAGACCTTGTCCAGAACCTGGGCCACCGGCATCTCCGCAGGCATATTGAACGTGGCGCCTGACATCGATGTATCGGCGTACACCGGGATCGGCCAGTGCGGCATACCCTCGTCTTCCTCCTCCGGTGCAGACGGTCCGGCCTCGGCCTCTTCATCGTAGAGCCATTGCCAGGTCTCGTAGGAACGCTCCCGGATCGCGGCCTGTGCCTTCGGCGTGGACCCCGCCATGGCACCGACCGTGCTCAACCGCCAGCGCAGATCCGTATCCGGCATGTTGAACGTGATGGCGGGTGACCAGCGCAGGTGCCGGAACAGCTGTTCATAACCCGCCCATGTCGGCGGATCGTCCCGGGCGAACAGAAACGCATGTGCCCCCAGGCGGGTCACCGCCGCCGCGCCGATGTCGTGCATGCCGGCCCTCGCATCAAGCAACGCCACGTCGAACGGCTCAATGCGGTTGGCCGCAGTTTGCAAAAGCGCATGCACCGCCTCCGCGAACCCGTATTCCGCCCCGTCGACCCTGACCGACAGATACGCACGCCCCAGCTTGGCGACATAATCCCGAGTCCGGGAACCAAAGGCCGGAGCCAGCCGGATCTCCCCGGGCGTTCCGGGTGCCAGCTCGACGCTTCCCAGCATCCCTTCGAACAACTCGCGATCAGCCTGCCCCACTCGGCCCTCGACCAGCCAGTCCACCACGCCGTAATCCGGCCAGGGGGACGCAGCCTCGCGCCTCGGTCCCAGCAGGAGGTTCTGGACCCCGGGAGCCTCCAGGTCCAGGTCCACCACCAGCACCTTCATGCCCCGGCCCGCCAGATGATGAGCCCAGGCCGCCAGCGTGGTTGACCGTCCCACCCCACCCTTCAGGCTGAAGGCCACCGCCGTTGGCAGCGGGGGCTGGTCGGTGACGGGCGTTCGCAACCAGTCCTGGTTGTTCATCAGGCGGTCCACCAGACGAATTTCGAGGATGTCGTCACCGTCGAGCCCGACCCATTCCGGCGACTCGAATACTTCCTCCGGCATGAGCAGGTCGTCGCGCGTCTGCACGGCTTCGTCGGCACCGGGGGCAAACCGTCCGAGGCGCGCATTCAGGTCACCGGAGAGCTGCGCGCGCTCCGGCAGCTCTTCCGCGGACACGTTCACCGCCAGAGAGACCCGACCCAGCAAATCCCGAATGGCGTACACACACTTGAAGCGGGCCAGTCGTTCACACGCGAACGATTCCGCAATCTGGAGCGCATCGTGGAATCGAACCATCCATTACCCCCTGAACAGGCCAGTTGCCACCAACAAGCGGCGCGCCCCTTCGCAGTGCCGCTCCACGGCGGCCTTCGGCACCGCGCCGTCTGCCGCGTACCGCTGTTCGACATCCCAGTCCGCAAACCGCTCCTCGCCTGCCAGCTCTCCAGCAAGCCCCGGAAACTGGTTCCGGAATGCAGTCGCCTGAATCTTCCTCCACAGAACGTTGATGTGCTTGCAGTGCTGATCCTCACGAAAATACCCGGCCCTCTTCAGCGCCGATTTCAAGGCGCACTCGGCCGCAAGACCGTAGAGCTGGTCCGCGTTCTCCCACCGGCTCCGCTCGTCCAGCAAACGGGCATCTCCCCAGTGGCGGCGGGCTGCCTCGTCATAGTTCTCGTCCATGCATGCTCCACAAACCGGTTCCCTGAAAACCCCGACTTTGCCGCTTCCGGGACCGAACGGGAACCCCCGGCGTTCGGCTCGCCGGCACGTTGACCAGCCCACGTCCGTCCACAATGCGCTGAGCCACAAGCTCAGCAGACGAAATCGTACGGGTGTTGCGGTGGCTCGGCCGGGTGGATCCATGCGGAACGGCCCCGGCTCCACTGCCAGGCGGCCCATGCCGCGGCGCAGGCGGCAACCGAATGGTCGCTGGCATCGGCGAGATCGAGCACCCCGTTCAGACCCTGCCGATCCAGCCATGCCAGCAGTTGCCGTCGCGCGTCCGCCGCGTGCTTCATCGCCTTCAGGGTCTCGACCGAAGCCCCGCCCAGCGCCATGGCGACCGTGGGGTGCACCTCCGCCACGCGGGCATCCGGGCGCTCGGAGGCGAGCATGCGGCTGACCGCGACACCGCGCAGCGTCAGGTAGCTCATCCTCGGCGCGGAAGGCGCCATCACGGTGCCGGCCGACAGATCGCATTGCACCGCCAGGCGGCGCAGGGACTGATCGGACGTGCGACTGCCCCCGGTGGGCGAGTACGACAGCGGTGCGTCCAGCCCCACCACCGCCGCGGCCGGCACACGCTCCAGGATCGCCTGATCGTCCGCCCCCGCAAGCAGCTCCCGCAGCCGGAGCGCCCCGCCGCGCTCGGCGAAAACGGCCACGGACGTCTGCCCGGCACTCCCGGGCCCGGACAGATCCACCCCGACGATCCACTGCCCCATGCGGTCTCCTTTGGCCGGCTTCGAACGCGCCAGGCTGCGAACGTTCTTCTACGCTGTGGCACCATCGATGCCATGAGCGTTCGTCGTATCCTGCGTATGGGGCACCCCGACCTGCGTCGCGTCTGCCACCCGGTGGCCGATGGCGACTTCGACAGCGCCGGGCTGCGGGCCCTGGTGGACGACCTGGTGGACACCATGCACGCCAGCGAAGGGCTTGGCCTCGCCGCCGCCCAGATCGGTGACTCCCGGCGCGTGGCCGTGATCGAGATTCAGCCCGGCAACACGCGCTACCCCGATGCCGTACCCACCGGCCGCCTGGTGCTGGTGAACCCGGTAATCACCGTGCTGGACCCGACGCCGCAACGCTACTGGGAAGGCTGCCTGTCCGTGCCCGGCCTGCGCGGCGAAGTCGCCCGGCCGCGCCACATCGCCGTCGACTACCACGAGCCCGACGGCACGCCCCGCCACCTGGAACCCGAAGGCTTCCTCGCCACCGTGTTCCAGCACGAGATCGACCACCTCGACGGCACCCTGTTCATCGACCGGGTGACCGACACCACCCGGCTCGCCTTCCTCAAGGAATACCGCGAGTTCCACGCAGAAGCATAGGACTCACGCCCGGTGCAGCTTACGGCGCCGGGCGCTTTATGGCGTCAAAAAAAGGAGAGCTTATGCCGCAATACCCTCGACAATGAGATGGCTAACGTCGGTACGCTGGCTTGCATGTTCAAAGGTGATCGCGCAGACATTGCCGCTGGCATCCACATCCAGAATGGTGTTTTCGTCCAGGTCTTTCGATTCCGCAATGTCGCTGCTGCGGAACTCGATGTACAGAGTATCGCTGTCATCGAAATAGCTGACTTTCATGGCCGGAACCCCCGATCAAAGAATGCATTGTGAATCGTCTCGCCATCGTCCAGCAGAATCACCCGCAGGTACCGGCCTTCCATTGCCTCGATCCTGGCCCATCGCCTTATTCGGCCATCTGCCTGCACGTGCTCTCTCTCGGGATGCTGCACCACGTACTGGATCCATTCGTCCTTGATTCTCGCACGGTCCGGCCTGCCCCGAGTCGCCCGGAAGTATTTCGTGGTTTTCACAGATATTTTTCCTTTCCTGCATGAATCGCCGGCATCGTTCCCGTCAGGTAACCGAGGCGCCAGGCTGACTATCAGCCCCCCTCACTCGACGACACCCTGTTCATCGACCGGGTGACCGACACCACCCGCCTCGCCTTCCTCGACGAATACCGCGAGTTCCACGCAGAAGCATAAGGCTCACGGCCGGCACAGGCCCGGTCAGTCGTGCACGATGATGCGGGAGCCGGCGGCGTCGATGTCCACGCGGGAACTGGAGTAGTCGCAGGCCTTCGCGATGTCTTTCAGAGCCGGCATGTCATTGAGCTCCGCCAGACGATGCAGCAGGCTGCCGCCCTCGCAGTCACGCGGCATGCCGCCGTCGTCCAGCGTGCAGCCGAACTCGCCGCCATCCACCGACCAGTCCATGTCGGCCGGCATATTCAGCACCACCGGTTCCTCGTGCATCACCTGGAACTTCGCCCGCATGGCGTTCTTGCCGTTTTCCCAATCCAGGGCCGGCATGTTGTCTACGCTGCGCATGGTGTGCCTCCTTCGCGATTCCGCGAGGTCGCAACGGATTTACCGGAGCCTTTCCCTGCCCCTCTCCTTTGACGCTAGACCCGCCCCTCGCAACCGTCAAAGACGGGCCACCCATTCGGTGACGGCCGCCGCACCCTGCGCTCCCCGACCGGCGGCCCGCCCGGGCCCGCGGGTTCAGGCCTGCGCGGCCTCGCCGATGCGACGGAGGAAGGGAGACTGTGACGGGCCGGTGACGATCAGTTCGTCCATGGCCCGGGTCATGGCCACGTAGAGCAGGCGCGCCTCTTCGGCCTCGCGCTCCTCGGCGGTGTCCATCTCGCCCAGGCCGGTCAGGGCCACCACGGGGAACTCCAGGCCCTTGCTGGAGTGCATGGTCACCATCTTGACCGTGTCGGCCGGGGTGGCCGACTTCTGACGGTTGCGGTCCCCGAGGTTTTCCAGCGGGATGCCCGCACGCTCGAACACCGCGCGGATCTTGCCGGCGGCGGGCACGCGGCGGTGCAGCACGGCCATCTCGCTCCAGGGGCGGCCCTGTTCGTGCAGCCGCTTGAAGTGCCCGGCGATGTACTCGATCTCCTGCGGCTGGCCGGGCAGGGGGATGATCGCGGGCTCCGGGCCTTCGCGGCCCGCGCTCTCCGGCGGCACCAGCGGGATGCCGTCCTCCTCGGCCTCCTGCGGATCCAGCAGTTCGCGGGCGAAACGGGTGGCCAGGTCCAGCACCTGGCGGGTGTTGCGGTAATTCACGCGCAGGATGGTGGTGCGCCCGCGGGCCTCCACGCCCACGCTGGAGAAGCTGAACCGGCTCTGGCTGCGGCCGTAGATCGACTGGGCGTCGTCGTACAGCACGAGCACCGAGTTGGTGTCCGGATCGACCATCTGCGTGGCCAGCCGGAACCAGTGCGGTTCGAAATCGTGCCCCTCGTCGATCATCACCGCGCCGTACTGCCCGCCGGGGATCTGGCCCTGGTCGACGCCGTCGATCACCTGCTGCACCAGCTGGTCGAAGAAGGCCCGCTTGTCCGTGTTATTCGGCGGGGGCGGCACGTTGTAGGTACGCAGCTGCGCGTGGCACCAGCGGTGGAAGTTGTACACCGCCACCTGATCGCCCGCGCCCTTCTCAGCCAGGATGGCCTGCAGGCGGTCGGCCAGGGTGCGGTTGTAACACAGCACCAGGATCGGCTTGCGCAGCGCCCGCGCCAGATGCAGGCAGCGGTAGACCAGGATCAGCGTCTTGCCCGCCCCGGCCGCGCCATGGATCACCCGATGACCGGTGCCCAGGCTGCGGGCCAGCTGCTCCTGCTGCAGGTCCATCACCCGCATGAGGTCCGGGAGCACATCGGCCGGAGATTCGGTCTCGTCCGCGTCGGGCGCATCGTCGAACAGACTGCCCTGGCGGATGCGGATCTCGGGGAACAGGTGCCCGCGGATCCGGTCGATCTGCGGCAGCGACAACCGGTGCGGGAACTGCACAGTGAACATGTCCCACAGCCGCTTCTGGAAATCCTCCGGATCCTGGGACTCCGTCATCTCGTCGCGACAGATGACCCGATTGGCCGGAATCACCTCGCCCAGCTCCTGCTGCTCGAACTGCGCGCGGGTAATGTTGGCCAGCACCACCCCGTGCCCGAACGGCAGCATCAACCGCCCCTGCAGCGAAGATCCCGGCGGATGCACCAGCTGCGGATCGCGCTCCAGTGGCTTGATCACCTGATAGGCATATTGCCGCGCCTGCTCCAGCGGGTTGGGCACCACCTTCAGGCCCCGGTCCGTCAGGATGGTCGCCTCCTGGCGATCGATCTGCCGGATGGTCTCCAGCCGCCAGTCCTTCACCTCCAGGATCAGCAGACCCCGCTGCGGATGCAGCACGATGAAATCCGGATGCTCCGACCGCCCGCCCACCGGCACGTCGTACCAGCACAGGTAGTCATCCTCCAGGAAGTGCTCCAGTCGCCGCGCAAAGCGCTTCTCGCCCGACGTCATCCGCGGCAGGCAGCTGTTCAGCGAAGGTATCAGCGTGGTCATTCTCGAGACCCTACCTACAGATAACGCTGTGCTTAAGCCGCGTGGCTTTAGCCGCGTCCGGTGGAGGCCCGAAAGGCCGGAACGTACTTGAGCCTTGTTTACTTTCAGTGCTGTCACGAAAGGCGATTTCCCGAAATCCCTGCACTTGTTTCAGAATGGCGGTTGTCTTCCCTCGAATGTAGTTCCGCACTGCTGCAATGAGCTCCTCTCGACTGGCGCCAGGCTTACATCGTGGCTCCGGATTCCATCTATTCTTAAGGCTGAAGTTGCAGATTCTACATGCGAGCGCGATGTTGTCTTCCGAGTCGGAGCCCCCGGCAGACCTTGGAACGATATGATCCTTGTTCCACTCCTTATATGCTCGCACCGATCCCAGAAGATCGAGATCGCAATACTCACATTTAAAGTTTGCGCGCGCACTTATCCTCGCGTCTCTTTCTCCCCAGTCTCCGGTTGCCACAAGTTGCTCGACAATCGCGTCACGAGTCAAAACAGTTCCCCTTGAAAAGATAACGGTCGGCATGAGCCGCGGCAGCGAAGCCATAAGCTTCCCCTTCGGGTAGTGCGGCTCGATCGCCTCCACCAGCGCCGCCCAGGGCGTGATCGCGTCGATCTCGCCCAGAAACCGGTCGCGCCGCGTCTGCTTGCGCCGGGCGGCGTACCCGAGATCGGAAAACTGCGCTGCGACATGAACCATCACCTCGGGCAGGAAATCGGCGGCCATTATCCCAGAGCCGCGCACCGGGCGGGAGCGGCCGCGGACTAAATCAGCGTCTCCGTAACTGCTAGACCTCCCGGCATTTATAGTGGTCCGACCCCGTAGTGTTTCTAGTGTTTCGCAATGGATAATCCCACGTTAGTTAGTAATCTCCCAAGAAAATGATTGACCGTCATATATGACATCGACCGAGTATGTGAATTCACCATATGGCTCTTGGGTTTCGAGAACACCCTTGTATTCGTTGCCGCCCTTGTGTGTGAGTATGAGGCTCTCAATTTCAATCCGTTCTCCCTCAAATCTTTCTTCCATGTCGGATTTAACCTCTTCAGCGAGGTCCTCTGTTGAAAAGGAGCATGCTGCGAGCAAAGTTGCAAAAATGATTGCGGTTATAACTAACATCGGTTTTGGAATCGTCATTGTCATGTTTTCCTTCTTTATTAAAAACTGAATTCAGGGTTGAATTCAGGGCTGCCACCGAGAAATAACAGAAGCGAACAATGGCTTTCACTTCATCTATTGATCTCGTCAGTAAATATTTGCCTTTCAATAGCATCTTCTATTGCCGTATCTAATCGCTTGAGCAGCTCGAATAGCGACTCCCCAGGCCGTCTGACCAACATGGCCAAAGCTTGGTCCTCATCAGACGCACATGCAGCACAACGAACTGGGCCAGCCCTCCCAATGGAAACCTCTCCTGAGCCATCCATAAGGAGTTCAATATTCTCCAGTTTCATAACGGATAATCCGGCTCTCTAACTAAACATAACGTCCGGCATGAGCCGCGGCAACGATCCAGCCGTCGCGCTCTATGCCGTTCTTACACCGTCTCCATGGTCTACTCGCACGCATCCGTCTGCCGAGCCCCATAGGTTGCCTCGCTCTCGGTGTACCCATCGCCATAACTGGATGAAAGCTGGTCAATCAGACCTCGGCACGAAAAACCCTGTAATTTTAGGTACTGCTTAGCCGACCGTACCGCCTGCTCGTTCCAATCGACGTTCAGGCTATCCACTGCTACCGTCGCATCGGATCGGTTATAACTATCTCCGTACTCTGATGAGAGCTGCTGGATAAGCCCCTCTCGTGAGAATCCTTGCATGCTAAGATACTGATTCGCTGATCGAACGGCGTTCTTTTGGGGTCCAGTCAGACTTTCCGCCCATGTCGGCCCCGCAACAAGAACAACAGCAAGGAATACTACGTTGATGATTTTCATTGAACTCCCTCCATCGACAGGACATTCCGGTCTAACGCTGTAGCTCAACCGCGCCAGCTTGTCTGGCGTCGGTTGGAGCACTTCGTTAGACCCGGCTTATGACAGTTTCGGCTAAGCAGTCGAGTCTTCGGCGTCGGCATATGCCCTCTCCAGACACCCGATGTTCTTATTTAGGGGGGGCTTGGAAATCCGGAGGATCAGAGACTCAACATGCCTCGGATAATCGAGCCAGTTTGAACTACCAACATCGTACGCTGATATGTAGCGCACTATCTCAGAGCGCCGCGTCGGCTTGTTCTTGATGCCGGCAGGGAACGGAATGTGCACTTCTCGTCTAATTGCCTCATACGCCTCGGTTAGAAGGCAGGTCGCCTTCCCTATGTAAAGAAGACTGCCCATTGAGTCGTAGAAGGCGTATATGCCCGCGCGCTCTTCATGGCCTGCAAGTAGCTCCTTCAGCTGTGTTAGCACAGCCTTATGGGGATCAAAATCCGCAAACTCGATTACCACCCTAAACTGCGGCGTAAATAGTGTATGGACAAAGTACTCGACCGTGCTTCTGTTAGGCTTCACATCGCCAGCTAACCACTGTTCTATTTGACTGCTTGTGTAACCGGTATCGGCTGCAGCGTCTACAACGCTGCCGTTGTAGTACTCATCAATCAGATACCGGATCATGTTGTTGCGTGTCATGCTCCCCCCCCCCCGAACGGCTGACATCAAAAGTCTAACGCTGAACTAAGCTGCTCGAGCTTGCGAGCGTCGCCTTGAGTGACTGGTTATACGCCTCCAACACCGACGAATCCGCCACCACAACTCCCCCATTTTCACCCGGTCCCATTCTTCTTTCAGAATATCTTGGAATGCTTTCGTTAGCTCATCACGTCTGCGCTCATACTCGTTAAGCTTCAAATCCTTCCGTGCTGTATCAGTGAGATAAGACTCAAGGGATTTGGCCTCTTTCAGCAGATCCAAGTGCCCTTGCTCTCCTGGGTTGGTATATAGCCGAAGATAATTGCGCGCCCTACGGACCGGCCGAGTATCCTCTAAAACTGTTGAGCGTGCGCCAAAGGAGTGGCCGGACTCTGAGTTTGCAGAGGCTAAGTCAGATAACTTTTCGAGTTCATCCATGTACTCCGAAAATGCTTTCCGAATATCTTGAATCCACTTCTGTCGATATCCCGAAACAGTAGATGCGCGGCTAATTTTTTGTTGCAACCATCCGGAGAAAAGAACGATGAGTGCAGCAATAACGGAGCCTGCAAAAATCCAAGCTGAATCAGGCAACCCCTCCATCAAACCTCCTATGTCCTCGGACTCTGGGCGTATAACGTTTTGGTTAACCAGCGCGGGCGAAGAACGCGTCTGAGTTAAACCAATTGTTAAGTTGGCGTTACCAGCATGTATATCCATATCCCTTCGAATGCAATAAGAATTGCGTATGGGGAAAACTGAAGCCAGTACAAGGCTTCATAGTAAGCGGATTGATACCATTTAACTTTGTAGTAATTCGTCATATGACGTTTCGTGAAAAGGTAGTCAATCCGCGAGTGGTTTTCATAGGCCTGAAGGATATTATTGTACTCATTAACAAGCGCCTCATATTCTTCCTCGCTGCACCCTCCGTCTAATTTTCCATGGACCTTCCTAGCTAGCGCATTGAGAACCATTCCGCATTTATGTATTCGATCTGCACGAACCGCAAAGTTGCTCATGTTAAGCATTATGGAAATAGTAAGAATGACGATCGCGAGAAGAACCTGAATGAAGCCTATATAATTCTCCGAAAACCGTGCTTGCAGGCCAAAAGTTTGAATTAGCGGAATAACAATTAGCCCAACTGAGAAAAACGCTATCGTCCACAGCGATGCGGCATGATGCTTCTTCAATCGGTCGTGTGCGAAAAACCGACTACATGCCGTTTTCTGTACTCGATCGTACAGCTCTTCAACATGATCTTCCTTTTGCACACTCACTCCTTCAGCACTTAACGAATGCATAACCGGCTGCTCAAAGCTGCAAAGCGAAGCGGCGCAGCTTTGAGCAGTCCGAGTTAACGCGGTTGTTAAGTTCCTGGCTTCAATGCCTCAATTTCTGCAGACACGACATAGTTGGAAATATCAGCCCCCGGAGCCCACCCGCTGATGAATGACTTGCTTTTATCTTTCGGAACAACACGAGCGTTGATGAACCCCGCTTCTGTCAGCATATCCTCCACCGCAGATACCATCGACGCTCCGGCCATGCAACCTGTGTACAGCGCCATATCTTTCCGAACCTCTTCTGGCATTTCGGCAAAAGCAACCACATCCGAAATAGCCAACCTTCCACCGGGCCTTAGAGCGCGGTAAGCCTCAGAAAACACACGGGGCTTATCTGGCGACAAGTTGATAACACAGTTGGATATGATCACATCTACACTGGCATCTGCCACTGGCAAATGCTCGATCTCTCCAAGGCGGAACTCTACATTGCTGTAGCCGCCTTTTTTCGCATTTTCTCTCGCCTTGGTGATCATTTCAGGCGTCATGTCCACACCAATGACATGCCCCCTATCACCCACCTGACGAGCCGCAAGAAAACAGTCGAATCCACCACCGCTACCCAAATCAAGAATAATTTCGCCTTCCTTGAGTACGGCAATAGCCTGCGGGTTGCCACAGCCAAGCCCCATGTTTGCTCCTTGGGGAATGGACATAACGTCTTCAACGCTGTAGCCAAGACCTTGTGAAATGCCCTCAGCACTTGGCAGAGAGGCATCACAGCAGGTTGTACCACAACCGCAACCCGCGCTCTCGCTAGTGGCTACCTGTCCATATTGGCGGCGAACGGCTTGGCGAATCTCATCATGCTTCACATCACTCATCAGTCTCTCCTGTCGTTTGGGTTCCGACGCTTGTTGCGTCATACCCATATAGACGGAGACTTGGCGAAAAAGACGCAAAACCTATGAACATTCTTCATTGCAGCGCTTGTCGCGCGGCTCGTAGCTAACGATGCCGTGTTGGCCGGTTTCGATCACGCAGCAGTCATGCAAGCGCTGCCGCAACTGCTCACGACCACGCTGGACCCTTGATTTTGCACCTGAGTAGGAGATCCCCAGATGCACTGCCACCTCTTTTTGCGACAGGCCATTGAGTTCGGACAGCGTAAGGGCCTCCCTGTATGTCTCTGGAAGATCGTCAATGAGGGGCTGGAGGCAAGTCGCAAGTTCTGCTACGGGGTCGCGTTTATGCTCCGGCGCAGCCAATCCTTCGGGTAACTCCGACCAAGATTTCTGCGAGCGATAGTGGTCGGCGATAACATTCGCTGCGATCCGGTACAACCATGACGCAACGCTACCGCGTACCTTCAGAGAATGAAGGTTCTCATACGCCTTGAGAAACACCTCCTGAAGGATATCGTCTACCACGTCCGGTTCGCGAACCCGCCTAGCCACATACCCGCGTAACCGCGACTTATGCTCGTTCCATATGTGAGATATCGAAGTCATGGTTTAGTAACTTAACGTTTAGCGTAACCGGCCGGCTTTGGAGTGCCAGCGGAAAAGACGGTCCGCGTTGACGCTTTTGTTAGCGATTTAATTTATCAAGCATATATCCCGCAACTGTGCCAGCGATTTCAACAGCCGCCGCCGCCTCCATACCACTGATGCCTGACACCCATGGTCGACCATGCCCCGTACCTTCCTTATTTCGGAGTCGGTTTACACCCACCGCTGCTTGATACATACCCCTTTCCATAGCGCGCTCGGGGGCGTCGGACGATGATGGTTGATCTTCCGGTGTGGCCAATCCAAGGGCCACAAAAGCCTGGCCTAAAAGTGCCGGGAAGTTCGCTTGCTGAGGATAGGAACCATACTTCACAGTAATTACGTGTGCGGCCGTTGCCTCCAGCAGGTCCTTGCTTGTGCCTGAAATCAGAGCCGCATCCTCAGCTCCCTTCTGGGCTCGCCGCGCATAACTTCGAAGAGCTTCTGTGAGCTCTTTACCTGATAATGAGTCTAGGTTCTTTGGACGCAGTGCTCCATCTAGGGCCAGCGTATACCCTTCGGAGTCAAATGCATCTACGGCTTGCTGTATTGGACTCACCCCTATGTAGTTTTCGGAAGATTCCCGAAATCCACCAGATGCTCGGATCTTTGCGATTAGGGCCTCAACAAGTTTGCCTCCAGCTGCTGGGTCGCTATCAATCGCCCAGGAAAGCACAGCTCGAACCCGTTTAGCCTTCCCCACTGTTTGGCCTTGCGATTTTGGGTCAGCATGGGTTAAGCCTGCTCTGCCGATATAGAACTCCAAATCTTAGTGACTTGGCTCCCTGTAGCCGTCCGCCTGTGAATCATCAACCATCTTGCTGACAGCTGCGACAATTAGATCTGTTATCGGAACGGTCATTCGTGAACTTCCTTACGTGTCGCTAACGCCTTGCTTCACTCGACCGCGCGGAGTGGAGCCGAAGGCGCAACGGAGTGCGGGTCGAGTGCAAGCAATTGTTATATCTCAGTTTCATAGATTAGGGGAGATTCTTTCCAAAGTAGTAGGCGCTTGCCCCGCTTATAACTTCTTGGTTAATTTCTTCCAGTTCTGAACCAGTGATTTTTTCGTCGAGGCTTTGGGAGAAAAAACAGATACTTGGGGTAACTGGAACATACCTAAGAGTAGATGCTGTGTCGGGCACCAAGAACTCCCCATCATCACAGGTTAAAATTCCCCAGCGGGCATCCGATAGTTGCTCCATAACCAAATCAATATTTCTTTGGATACTGGTTCCTGTGAAGTGTCTCCCAGAAATAGTTAGATCTGGTCGGATAATAGCAACACCAGCCTTTTCTAGTTGTTCTTGTTCATCTTTTGAATACTCAACAGCTACACCAATTGCACCCTTTATTTCTTGGTCTTCAACTGGGGTATTTGCCCAGTGCCAACGAGTGTTCCACAAAGCAAACATTTTGCTTACAACTACTTGTTGCGTTTCATCCAGGGTTGATGTGTAACCTGCTACGACTTTATCCGCAAGCGCTTGGTATTCATCCTCAATTGCCTTCATAAAGCCTGACTCTGCTCGTTGATCCCATGCTCGCCGAGCGCAAAATACTTTTTCAGTCGGAGTGGCTTTGAAGTTCTTGTCCTTGTTCAAAAGACATACTTCTACACGCTGGCTTGAGTCAGCAAAGCGCTCTATTGATCGAGCAGGAAAGCAGTGTTGGTTAACCGTTAGCTGATATGGGTTTCCTTTTTGCGTCTTTTCGTATTTCATAGGGTTACGACGGACTCTCCTGAGATATAACAGTAGATTAGACAGAATCTGTCATATCGGTGATATACAGATTCTGCATATCATCCTGGCGTTCTCCTCTCGGTGGCACACCAACACGGTAAACCATGCTTTTATCATGGTAGTGGACGTCGCGTCGAGTGGCAGGGCGCCCCGCGCGCTGGGACGAACGATTTTCGTCTCTTGGTCAAAGTCTTACAGCGGCCCTATCGGTCAACGTAGGGGAGACGCAGGGGCCCACGTTAAAGGCTTGCGGGTGGGCTGATTCGGGGCGAGACATGGGGAGCGGGGGCTCGAGCGTGACAGAGCGGGGTGCTATGCAGAATCGGTATATCACTGTTATTGCAGCGTAGCGTGGCGAGCGGAGGCACCACGCGTGGCCCGAGAATCGGGCTTCCGACGGGAGCTGTGGCGGCGTTCCCTGGTACGATCCGGCCAGATGCGAATCGGGAGCCGGTGTTGGAAACGCTCATAGAAGCGAATCAGGCGGTGGTGGTCTGCGGCATTCTGGAGGATGCACAGGGGCGGATCTTTCTGGCGCGTCGCGGGGCCGATCAGGCGCTGGCGGGGTATTGGGAATTCCCCGGGGGCAAGGCGGAGCCGGGCGAGAGCCTGGAGGCCGCGTTGTGCCGCGAATTTCGCGAGGAGCTGGCGCTGGAGCTTCGAGTCGGGGAAGAGATCGGTCGTACGCCGATTCCGGGTAACGGAAGCCTTGAGCTGGTTGCGCTGGGGGCGTGGACGGATGACGAGAGCCCGGTGCTGACGGTGCACGATCGCTGGTGCTGGGTGTCGCCGGCGGAGGCGCCCGGGCTCGACCTCGCGCCCGCGGACATCCCGTTGCTCGAAGCCTTTATTGCAGGACGTTCCGCATGAGCCGGGATAGCGCCGCCAAGTCCCTGCCCGGGGGCGAATGGGTCGGCCTGCATGAACGGCTGGATACGCCGCGGGTTCGGCAGGCGCTGGAAGCATTGGGGCTGGAGGACCACGCCCGCTGGAGCCAGGGGCTGGAGGGCGACGACCTGGCGATGACCCTGGCCGCCGAGCTGGCCCAACGGCTTGCGGAGCGGGCCGGGGAGCTGCGCGAAAAGGGACACGAGGACTGGCCCCGGGCCGTGCGGGGGCTGGCGAATGCGCTGGCGCCGGGGCATCCGCTTTCGGGAATCAAGGAAGACCTTCCGCAGTGCGCATTCCGGGGAGACGAGAACCCACAGCTCCACTACTGATAGCATCCGGCAGAGGGGGAACAGCCGGCCGCCACGCACCAGGGCCTGGTGGAACGGACACAGCGAAAAGGAGGCCACGTGGTCGAGCAGGTAGTGAACGAGCGGCAGGCGAAACGCATGAAGGAGAATTTTCGCCGCGAGCTGCACTCCGGGGGCACGCATGAGGAAGCCCGAATCAGGGTCATGGAAGACATTCAGGACATGGCGGGCCTAGACGAGCAGGAGGCCCGGACTGCGACGGAGCAGATCGAGGAAGAGATCCTTCAGGAGCTGGGGCACGTCGGCAAGCTGGATGTTCCGGCCATCGACGCTCGGGCGCAAAAGCGCTGGTACACCGGTCCGAGCAAGGACGACACCTTCTGGCCCGCCCTGGAGTCGCATCTGCTTGATACCAAAGGCTGGACTCCAAGCTCCGTGCAGTCCATCGACGACCTGTCGACCTCGGTAGTTGCACGGCTTGCGCCGCCACGCTCAAAGGACGACTTCTCGGTCCGGGGACTGGTGGTCGGTTACGTGCAGTCGGGCAAGACCGCCAATATGACGGCCGTGATCGCCAAGGCGATGGACACCGGGTACCGGATGGTGATCGTTCTAGCGGGGCTGACCGACGCCCTGCGCAACCAGACGCAGGAACGCATGGAAGCGGATCTGGTGGAAAACCATCCCGAACTGTGGGAACGGCTCACCACGCTGGAGAACGATTTCGATGCCGGTACGCGCCAGGGCCTGACCAGACCGGATCGCGGGGCGATTCTGGCGGTGGTCAAGAAAAATACCCACGTGCTCGCCCGGCTCCGGGACTTCCTCGAACAGACCTCGAAGAACACCTGCAGGCAGCTCCCCGCGCTGGTCATTGACGACGAAACGGACCAGGCAAGCCCGGATGTCAGCAGGCAGAACGAGGAAGAGGATCCGAGTACCATCAACCTCCGGATCCGCGAGATCCTAGCACGCCTGCCAAAAGCCTCCTATGTGGGTTACACGGCTACGCCGTTCGCCAATGTGCTGATCAATCCGGCGGCCGAAGGAAACGAGCAGTATCATCAGGATCTCTATCCGCGGGACTTCATCATTTCCCTGCCGGCGCCCCCCGAATACTTCGGGGCCGAAACGCTGTTCGGCCGTGACATGCTTTCGGCCGATGACACCGATGCCAACCGCCAAGGGCTTGATGTCGTCCGCACGATCTCGGAAGACGAGGTCGAGCGACTGAAGGCGATCGGCAATGGCGAAGCCGGGCCAGAAACGGCTCTCCCGCCCTCCCTCGACAACGCCATCCTCTGGTTCATCCTGGCTTCGGCGGTTCGGCGTTTTCGGCAGGGTGGGCACACCACGATGCTGATCCACACGAGCCGGCTGACCGATGCGCATTCGTCCTTCGAATTGGCGGTCAAGGCCCGTCGGCAGGAACTGCTCCACCTCGACCCGAGTGAGCGTCGTGACCTCCTGCGAAAGGTCTGGCGGCAGGAATCGACGGCGCTACCCCCGGACAGGTTCGGGCACGCGTTTCCGGACGAAGAAGACGTTCTCGACGACGCAGATGAACTCCTGAACAAGGTCGTCATCTTTCAGGACAACTACATGAGCGGGCAGCGCCCGGCGCTGACATCCGAAGATGACGCGACGGCGGCGATCATTATTGGCGGTGATCGACTCGCTCGGGGCGTGACCCTGCCCGGGCTCATCGTCAGCTTTTTCGGCCGGAACGCCCGCCAGTACGACACCCTGATGCAGATGGGCCGGTGGTTCGGCTATCGCCACGGTTACGAGGATCTGCCACGCATCTGGATGACCTCCTCTACCGGGTCGAATTTCCGGGAGCTGGCAACCATCGAGGCCGAGATTCGCGAGGACATTGCCGCCTACAGTGACGGCGAAAGCCAGCCGATCGACTGGGGCGTGCGCATTCGCCAGGTTCCGGGGATGCTGGTTACCCGCGCGCCTGCAATGCAGCATGCCACGCAGACGCACCTCTCCTATTCGGGCGAACACCTCCAGACCATCCGGTTCCTGCACCGGGATCCCGACTGGCTTTCGCGCAACTGGGATGCCGGGGCACGCCTCCTGCAACGAGCTCAGCAGGACCCCAGCACCTCCGAAACGGAAAACGCGCAGGGGACAGTCATACATAACGTTCCGGTGGACGCGATTCTGGAGTTCCTTTCCCAGTACCAGACAACCCACCAGGTTCGGACCGACACGAAGGCCCTGGCGAGGTACGTGGAAAAATACGCCGATCAGGAGCTGGGCCGCTGGAATGTAGCGGTCGTCATGCCTGCATCGGGTCCGGCGTCCGACAAGGCGCTTGGTCCGCTCGAGGCTCCACGCCTGGTCAACCGCTCCGCCATGTCGGACGCTCCGGATGAGTGCACTGACATCAAGGCGCTCATGTCCCGCGGAGACATCCTGATCGACGTAGACCAGCCACCGCCGGCGGGCATCGAGAGCAACTGGCGCAAGCTGAAGGAATACCGGGCCGGCCTGCAGGGCGGCCGAGGCTTCCCTCTCCTGCTGCTTTATCCGATCAATCCCGATTCCCGGCCCTCCCGCGGTTCGAACCGGCAACCGCTGAATGCCGTGGATCACGTACTCGGAATGGGACTGGTCTTCCCCGAGTCTCCGGGCGGGTTCTCGGGCCACTACATCACCGTCGATCCCGACAAGCTGACCGGGGGCCAGGAGGCCGAATCCGATGACGAGTGAGGACAGCGGACAGCTCCCCGCCCGGGAGCTGCTCTGGATCTGGGAGCGTCTGACCCGCCGGGTAGGCGAGGACGACAGGCCGGTCTTCGAGCCTGCTGACGACCACGAACACGATCCGTTGCTGCTGGGTCTGGGGCAAGCGGGGGCGCCGCGGGCGATGGTACCCGTCGAGCCGGACTACAAGCGTGCCTCCAACCTGTCGGCGAAGAACGTGGTGGTGGATCTGGCGACCATTTCATACGGCGGCCGAAAGCTCCGGGTACTCCGGCTGACCTGCACGGAGCCGAGGCTTCATCCCGTGTTTGCGGAGCTGGTCTCGGACATCCACCGGCGGCTCCTTCAGGGACGTTCCGGGGCCGGCGCGGTGCGCAATGCGGTCGGGGATTTCAGAAAGCTGCTCGAAGCCGCGCCGGCCGGAGATGTCACGCGGGAAAAAGCTGCCGGGCTCGCCGGGGAGTTGATGGTCCTAATAGACCTGATGCGCATTTCCCCGGACGCATGGAATGCATGGGAAGGACCGCTGGGAGGAGAGCACGATTTCCACCGAAACGAGCGTTCCCTCGAGGTCAAGAGCTCCACCCGCCGCGAACCGTCCTCCGTGGAAATCCACGGCATCCGCCAGCTCGAAGCCCCTTCCCGCGGCCTGTATCTGGTCCACCAGATACTCGTGCCCGATCCGCAGGGAGAAATCTCCGTCCCGGATCTCGTGGATAGCCTTCACGCGCTCGCTCCTGCTGCCCCCGGGCTGAGCGAACGACTTGCCGCCTACGGATATTCCGAAACCATCCGGCAAGCCTGGGAGGCCCATCGTTTCAATCCGGGGAAACGAACGATGTTCACGGTGGGTCAGGACTTCCCCCGCATCACCCCCGACCGGCTCAAGTCAGGTGAGACGGACCCGGGAATCGATTCCGTGCAATTCTCGCTGCGCCTGGATGCACTGGGCAAGTGGGCCGTTCCTGATGAAGCAAGGGCCTCGATTCTGGAGGAGTTCCTGCATGGACAGTGAACCGAAAGTCAGCCGGTCCAGCCAACCCTACAGTGATTACGGTGACCTCTCAGGGACCGGGGCAAGACGTCTGCTCGGCACGCCGACCACCGAGCCACTGGAAACGGCGATTCGGGAAAGCGGCCAGAACAGCTGGGACGCCCGCCTGCCCGGCGAGGTGCCGGAATACCTGGTGCGGCTCAGAACGCTGACGGAAGAGCAGACCCGCTATCTCCGGGAGGTCGTGTTCAGGGACCTGTCACCCGATCCCAGGGCCCCGCTCCATGAGCTGTTCCGCAAGCCGCGCATCGCAGTCGCGGAAATCTGCGATTTCCGGACCCACGGGCTTACCGGAACACCCAGACCCTCGGAGCTGACGGAGTCGCGGGATTCCCGGTTTGTACGGTTCCTGCGCAACATCGGGAGCCCCCGCCGGGACGGCAGCGAATCCGGAGGCACCTACGGTTACGGCAAATCTTCCCTCTTCGCCCTCAGCTCCTGCCAGACGGTCGTGGTCGACAGCCTCACCAGCGACGAGGACGGACCAAGCGAACGCCGTTTCATGGCGAGCCGCATGGGCGAAGAGTTCCACGATCCGGAGACCGGACAGGGCTTTACCGGCCGCCACTGGTGGGGCGCCGAGACGGACGATGGATCGGTTGTGGACCCCGTGCGCGGCGAGGATGCCCGCCGGCTCGCCGATTCACTGGGTCTCCCCGAACGCGATGCGGCAAACGGGACCGGCACGTCCGTGCTGATCCTGGATCCGGTTGTCGGCATCGATTTGGATGATCATCCCGCACTGGCATCCTATATCCACCGGGCCCTGCTGTGGCTTTTCTGGCCCAAGATGGTGCCGATGGAAGGAACGGACCACCCGCCGATGCGATTCCGGGTCGAACTGGACGGCCGCGATTTTCCGGTTCCTGACGTGGAGCAGAGTCCCCCTTTCCATCTTTTCGCGCAGGCGCTGCACGAGGCCCGCTCGGGCTCTTCCGAACGTGCCGAACCCATCCGCTGTGGCAGACCGAAGAAACTGCTCGGACACATGGGCCACGAGTTAGGTCCTGTGGAAGATCGGCCTCCCCACCTCAAGGGCGAGGACGGCCTGGCCATGCCGGAGGTCTCTCACCACGTTGCCCTGCTGAGACCGGCCGAACTGGTCGTCAAATACCTTGAGGGGCCGATTCATCCGAACGAGCGCCTGGAATGGGCCGGGGTGTTCATCTCCAGCCGCGAGCAGGAGGTAGAAGAAGCCTTTGCCGCCGCCGAACCACCGACGCATGACGACTGGAACTTTCAGTCGCTCCCCAAGGGATCCCACGAGAAGACCTTCGTCCGGGTGGCCCTCAGGGAAATCAGAGAGAAGATGAAGGGGATCGTCCCCGACCCGCGTTCACCGACCGGCGACGGTTCGGAGGGGCTCGCCGGGATCGCGGACCGCCTCGGCAGCTATCTGCTTTCGGGCGACGGCGATCGGGCCGTGCGTCAGAAACAAACGGGCAAATCGGGTGGCGGGGCCCGCGGCCCCGTGCGGCTGACGGGGGTCCGGTCAGGCGAACTGGAAACCGAGGGACGTCGCACGATCGCCACGTTCCATTTCACGGTCATGGGATCTGCGGGCAAGGCCGTCGAGCTCACCGCCCGGCCCGCCATCGCCGCGGAGGGAAGCGAGAACATCGATGTCAGCCCGGATGGCGACCGACCGGAACTCCGGGAGTGGGAACTCGACGGCGAGGAGGCCGGCGCGGACGAGTCCGTCGTCACCGAGATGTCGGCCGGCCGCATGGAAGGCTCCGTTCGCGTAACGATACCGCCGGGCGTGGCCGTAAAACCGCGTATCAGTGTGCGGGAGGTATCCACCGATGAGTGAACCCGTTGCCTTCCCGTTTCTTCGGCCCGATCCGGAGGTCGTCAGCGCCGAGCCCTGGTCCCGGGAGTCGGAGGAAGAACTGCGGGAGCCCTTGCCCGACATCCTTCCTCACTGGGACTATTCGGTCGACCTCAATATCGGCCGCAGCCTGCGGATCGATCTCTCCGCCCTCCGCCAGCAAACCGAGCTGGAACCCGACAGTACCTTTCTTCTCAACGTCTTCCTGCAGACCGGAGACATGCCGGTCCGGCGCAATATCTTTTCGCGGCTGGTCGACGCCGGCAAGGCGGATCACGAAGAGATCGACATCGGCCCGGTGATGATCCATGGGCACGAGCTCCAGGGACGCATCGAGCTGTCCACGAGCCTGGCCTTCAACCAGGGCGGACGTCGGTCGCCGCTCTCCCCGCTGGCCCCCGGCAGTCGGCTGTGGGATGACCGGCTCGTGACGCAGATCGAAGGTGGCGGTTCCAGGATGCCCATGGAATCGCGGGACTTCAGCAGTTTTTCACGTCATCTCGCTCACGCGCCCTGGTTCATCGACCTGAGTGCGAACCGTCCGGACGAGCGTTTCGAGTCCGTTTTCCGCGTGATCCTGAATACGGCGCGAACGGATATCCATGGTCCACTGATCCGGGGCGAGCAGCCGCTCACCTCGCTCTTCACGGCCGAGATCGTGCGGCATGTCCTCATGCGGGTTCTGCTCTCGGAAGAGCTCGAGCTGGATGCGGGAGACTTCCCGGACGGCAGTCTCGGCGCGGTCGCGCTGTCGTGGATGGCAACCGCCTTTCCGGAGGAGGACGTCGGCCAAATTCGGCAGAAGGCGATGGACGATCCGGCCCGCTTTGAATCCATGATCAGCTCGGTATTCGGCAAGCCTGATGACGATTGAACTGTTTCCCCGCCTGGACACCTTCTCCGCTCGCGAGATCTGGGAGGAATACCATTCCGACCCCGATCGCACGCCGGAATGGGCCACTCAGCACCCCGCGATGACCTACACGCAGACCGGGGGCTCAAAGGTCGAGGACAAGCGACTGAAGGGCATTCGCTCCCGGCTGGTGGAAATTGCCACGGAATGCGGCTTCCCGGAGGTGGCCCCGCGGGACGCGACGACGCGATTCGATCTGCTGGCTGCACGCTACCTGAGCGAGGAAGCCGCTATTCCGGTGTGCGAGGCCATGCGCCAGGACATGTGGGCATTTTTCTCGCTGGTTCTGGCTCCGGACATCACGGACTGGCGCTTCGAAGGCCGGCCTCGCGAACGCTGGACCGCCGGCATCCGCAACACCTTCGGGATCCTCTGGCGTCGCGGCTATCTGATTGGAGCCGACCACCAGGACGGCCGGGGGAGCGGATGGGAGACACTCCGGGCCCTGACCCAGGATGCGCTCGTCCAGATCATGGAAAGGACATCCCTCACTTCCCATCCCCGAACGGCGCGGATCATTGCCGAAACCTGGCTCCATACCAACGGGCAGCGATCACCAGCGGCTCCCATGGAAGCCGTCATGCGCTCTGCCAGCCGCAACCTGCGAGCCTATCGCGTGACCCAGGAGCTCGATGCCCTGCCTGACAAGACCCTGCGGGACCGGGTGTCTGCCGCATTCCGTGCTGCGCTGAAGGAAAACACCCGGGCACCCTAACCGACCGCGCGGACCTCCCGTGACGGCTCACACGCCTGCTCGTCGCGCCAGTCCCGGAGGATCTTGCGAACAATCTCCGCGATCTGGCGGGCCAGGAACGGGGGCACGGCATTCCCCACCTGATGATACTGCTCGGTCCGGTTGCCCTCGAAGAAGTAGTCGTCGGGGAAGGTCTGAATCCGGGCGGCTTCACGCACGGTCAGGGCGCGACACTGGCCCGGATCGGGGTGAATGTAATAGTGCCCGTCCTTCGCGATATGGCTGGTGACCGTCCTGCCGGGTTCGTCTTCAATCTGCACCCGGAATCGATCCGCGAATTTTCCGGTCGTCCAGTTGGCATGGCTGGGCGCGAGACCCGGCAGGGCAAAATCGTCGGCCCCCCTGGGTGAACGCCCGCATGCGCGAGCAAAGCTCGCCGCGTAAAGATAACGGGCAAGATCCGCGGGCATGTGCGAGCGGGTTTCGTGATTGAGCACCACATCCAGACGCGGGTCATGCCACCAGTCCGCGAGACCACCGACGTTCCTGGTTTCAGGTGCCGAAACCAGAGGCTGAGACCGGGCACCAACCGACCATTGCCGGATTTCCCGAATGCGCCTGACGGCACTGTCCAGCTCCTCGGCCAGGGCGTCCTGACCGCGCCTCGCTGCCTCCCGCACAAGGGCCTCGCCTCGCTCCGAAACCTCCTGCCGCCAGGCCTGTTCGCTGTCCCCTCTGGACAGCCGACTGCGCAACGCCGGCAGGTCGCCGACCGCATCGGCGACGGTCGTGGCCCGGCGCTTGTGCAGGCACCCGGGGACTACACCCAGGTCCTCCCGCACCCCCAGGAGAAAGACGCGATGGCGGGCCTGCGGGACGCCGTGTTCCTCGGCTTTCACCGTAAAGGCATGGGAAGGAATCGCGGCCGGATCCTCTCCGGCCGAAAACACGACGCCGGGATCGACCAGTGAATGGATCCTGTATCCCGGTCCGTTCGGAGCACGCGCGAGAGCCTCATCCGGGTCGACGAGATCTCGGAGAATGTCGTGAAAGATCCTCCGTCCGCCAACCCTCGAGCTGACAATGCCCTTCACGTTCTCCATCACGAAAACGGCCGGGCGAAAATGCTGGATCAGCTTCAGATATTCGCGATACAGATAGTGGCGACCGTCGTCTTCGGGAACATATCCCTCGATACCCCGGTTACGGGCTCGGCCGACCAGCGAATACGCCTGACACGGCGGGCCCCCGACAAGAACACCGTCGACAAAATCCCGCTGCGCCAGGGCCTGCGAGAAGCGCTGGTCATCATCGGCGTTCCCCAGCGTCACGCACAGTGCCTCCCGCTCCGCCTCCTCCCAGAGTTCGCGGGTCGCATCGGTCCACGGGGCAGATCGCCGGCCCTTCACGTAGTCATAATAGGGGGCCGTGCTTTCACCCGAAGCCTCGAGGGCGCGCTTGAACGCCCGCAGCCGCAGCGTACGGTGGGCCGAGGACGAACATTCCGCAGACAGTTCGATACGAAAGGCATCCGTGAGCGAGGCGAAGCCCTCACCCAGGCCGCCGGGGCCGGCAAACAGGTCTGCTACGGGTACAGGCGTCATTGAATGAGCCCTTTCTGGAGAGAAGGTTTCACGGCCGCGAGGCCGCTCGGGAGCAACACTCGATGGACGTAGTTGATGCGAAAACGCGCTCGCGGATGATGTCCGGGATCCGCTCGACCAACACCCGACCCGAGATGCGGGTGCGTCGTTTTCTCCATTCGCGAGGTTTCCGCTACAGGCTTCATCAGGCAAGGCTCCCGGGCAGCCCCGATCTCGTTCTCAGGAAACATTCCCTGGCCATCTTCATCCATGGCTGTTTCTGGCATCGCCACCGTGGTTGCCGCCTGACCACCACTCCCTCCACCAACCCGGAAAAATGGCAGAAGAAATTCAGCCAGAACGTTGCCCGTGACCAGCGCAACCAGGAGCAGCTTCTGACCGCCGGCTGGCGCGTACTGATCCTCTGGGAATGCGGCCTCCGTGGCAGCGACATGGAAGCAATGCTCGACCAGTGGCTGCCCGGGTGGATCACTGGTGACGAACCTTTTCTGGAATGGCCCGAAAAGGAAACTCCCGCCACCTGAGTGGGAAACCCGCAATTCCTGCTCAGATGATACCAGGTCACCCCCCCCGGCTGCCTGGTGGCAAATGGCACGCTCTCGACAATTACCGTCAGGTGCCGAGCGCTTCCTTCAGGTGGTGGAAAGCCGGGAGCAGTGCTGTTCGGCCGCTTTACTCAGAGGGCCTCTCCGTGGTCTTCGACGTCGCGGCGCAGTTCGTCGCTGGCCTCGGTCAGGTCGACCAGATCGAAGGTGTAGAGCGTCCGCAGGTCCTCGATGCGGCCGCGCAGCCGGCCCCAGTCGCTGATGGCAACGTCCCGGGCCGGCACGATCGCCAGGTCGATGTCGGAGTTCCAGCGCGCCGTGCCACGCGGCCAGGAGCCGAACCAGATTACCCGGGCATCGTCGCCGAATTCCTCGCGCACGATGGCGGCGGCGTCATGCTCCAGCCCGGTCACCCGCTCGCGCGGCGACTGCGCCCCTTCGGCATTCGGGATGTTGGCGTAACCCGCGGTTTCCATGCTCTGGCCGTCCCCTGAGTACAGGAGAACTATAGCATCCGGTGTTGCTGACAAGCCTCGGGTCCGAGCGTCAACTTCAATGTAAAGCGCACCCCCGCATGAGGAGCCACCCCATGAGTCGCCCGTCAGTCAGCATGCCGTTGCGCCATGCCCTGGCAAAGGCGGCCTCCGTGCGAGCACGCTCTCCGATGACCAGGTCGCCGCTACCATCGATTTCACTCGGTGTTGGGCGTCCCGATCTCGGAAGCCCGGATGCCGACAAGCACCTTTTCGAGCAGTCTGAGAATGCTGGCGGTGCCCGCAGGATCATGCGGCAGGTTGGCGACCATGTCGCCGACAAGCTGAAGCCGCCCGTCCGGTGCTGTCTCCTGTTCCAGGATTTTGATGACACTGGCCCGGGTTGCCTGCGCCATGATCGAAGCCAGATCCCCACCGAGAATGTACGCTCCGGCTTCCAGATAGTCGAAGTCTTCGTGGTCAAGCAGGCCGACATATTCACGGAACAACCGATCACGATTGCCGGCATCCAGATACGTCTCGACAAGATACCGGAGGTCTTCCGCGTCGCGCCGTCGACGGCCATCCTGCCGGCCGTCATCCCAGGCGATGAGTTTGAGCAGGGCCAGACCCGCTGGAGAGATGCATTGCGTGTCAGTTGGTGGGTCGCTCCTGACCCGCACTAGGCGGGCGGTCCTGGAAGCATCGGCGAACCCCTGCACATTCAGATGGAACACGTGGTCGGGTGGCCAGCTGATGGTATGAGCCGGCCTTTCGAGCCCGCCAAACGGGATAAGATCGACCCGCACAGGTTGTTGCGCAGCAATGTACAGCAGGCGCTGCGCGGCACGATCCGTGCGGAAACGACCAGTGGCCAGGAGACCTTTTTCGAGACCCTGGAATGTATCCCAGTGTGCGATCTCCAGCGCGAGATCGATGTCCCGAGTGGCCCGCCGGACCTCGAGGCCAAAGCCATGATGGAGAACCATGTCCCGCGCGGTGGCCCCGACCACTACAAATGGGATACCCAGCTCGGCGGCCAGGCGACCCACCTCACCCAGCACTTCGGCTAGTAATGGGTCAATCCGGTTCGAGACGTCCAGCCAGACCGTGCTCATACAGCATCCTTGCAGTTTCAATGTTGCGTTCGTCACCGCTCGCCATGAGTTCGGCATGGACGAGCAGTCGCGGCGCGAGTTCCGGGCCCTCGGTGTGACATTCCGGCGGCCAGAAGGTCTGATGGAGTTCGATGTCTCCATCCGGATCCTTGCGCAGGCCGAAGGCGGCCATCAGCCGGTTGGGGGTCATGCGAGTGTGGATGGAAACCCGCTCCGGGATCAGGTATCCGGTCAGCCTTGCGGCCGCGACCTCCCCTCCCCAGACGGCACCGTACGGTTCCAGGTCGGCGTGCTCCCACCACCCGGGCCCGGGGGCGCGGTAACGCCCGAGTAACGTCCTGGGCCGCAGTTGTTCCGGGTATGCGAGGGTCCACCGTTGAATGAGGGCATGATGGTTGTGCAGACGGCGGGTTCGCGATCCCGTTTCGAGGAGAAAGCCCTGGTCGCGCAGTGCCTGAAGACTGCGGCTGGCACTGCCGAGCGAGACGCCGGCGGCATCGGCAATCTCGCGGTAGGTCGCGTGGAGAAGACGGGGAGCGCACAGCAGGGCGAAGACGACGCGCAGGCCGGCGCTCTGGAAGGCAGCGCGGCCTGCCGGGTCGCGGTCCACCGATTCCGCGGCCACCGGCTTGTTGCCCCGGACGTAGACGTACACCGGCGGGGCATTGATGTAGGCGTTTCCGGCCAGGTCCAGATAGCCGATATCCATGCTCTTCAGGCGTTCGGCCAGGCGCGGGTTCACATACTCGCTGACGATCAGTACGGGGTATTCGGGCTCGAGACGGGCGGCGATCCAGCTCACGCTGGCCGGGGTGAGACGGGGCACGGTGTGGACCTCGAAGCACCGCTGGGTGCGTTCCGGGGCAACCCGCAGGTAAAGGGATGATGCACGTTCGATCTGCGGGTGCAGCCCGGTCGCGCCTTCCAGGCATTCGCATGCCTGTTCCAGAAGCTGTTGTTCCTGTAAACCATCCATGACCGGGCGCCTGTTCAAAGATTAAGCTTGTTCAATATTATTGAACAAAACAAACTCATGAACAACGCGAGGATGGGCGCTCAGTCGAAGACGACGGTCTTGTTGCCGTGGGTGAGCACCCGGCCTTCGAGGTGGTAGCGCAGGCCGCGGGCGAGGACCCAGCGTTCCACGTCGCGGCCCTTGCGGATCATGTCCTGAACGCTGTCGTCGTGGCGTACGCGGGTGACGTCCTGTTCGATGATGGGGCCGGCGTCCAGTTCTTCGGTCACGTAGTGGCTGGTGGCGCCGATCAGCTTGACCCCGCGGGTGTGCGCCTGGTGGTAGGGGCGCGCGCCGGAGAACGAGGGCAGGAAGCTGTGGTGGATGTTGATGATGCGCTGCGGGTAGCGCTCGCACATCCACGGCGGGAGGATCTGCATGTAGCGGGCGAGGACCACGGTGTCGGGCTGCAGTTCGTCGAGGCGTTCCTGCAGCCGGGCGAAGGCGCTCGCGCGGTCGTTGCGCGGGACGGGGATGTGCTCGAACGGGATGCCGTAGCAGCGCGCCAGGGGCTCGTGGTCGGTGTGGTTGGAGAGGATGGCGGGGATGTCCATGGGCAGCTCGCCGGCGTTCCAGCGGGCGAGCAGGTCGCTGAGGCAGTGTCCTTCGCGGCTGACCATGAGCACTACGCGCTGGCGGCTGCGCGAGTCGGCCAGCACCCAGTCCATGCGCATGTCTTCGCCCAGATGCAGCAGGCGGTCGCGCAGTTCGCCCTCGCGCGCGGGGTCGAGGGCGAAGACCCAGCGCATGAAGAACCAGCCGGCCTCGGCGTCGGTGTGCTGGGCGGCTTCGGTGATCCAGCCGTCGGTGCCGGCAATGGCCTCGGCCACCCGGGCCACGATCCCGTGCTGGTCGGGGCAGACGATGCTGAGGCGGAAGTCGTGGCGCGCGGGGGCGGTTTCCGTCATGGTCGAGATGTTCCGGGGAGATTGAAGCCGTCAGGGTACACCGGGGCGCCCGGGAGACCGATACCCGGCAAGAATGACTACGGGCTCGACCGGACGCGCTCCCCGGCCCAGCTGGCAAAGGCGGAATACACCTCCAGGGCGTCGGGGACGGCGCCGATCACGCGATCCAGATCGATCGTGTCATAAAGATGCGTCAGTACGTTGCGCATCGCGCAGGCGTCCACCAGCTGGTCGGCCAGCCCGGCATCCAGGCCATGGCGGTCGCGCAGAGCGATGAAAACTTCGCGATAGGCCGAGGCCAGCCGGTCGCCATCCCTGCGCAGGAGTTGCAGCCCGATATCGGCCGCCGATTCACACAAAAGCTGGAGCAGTCGTTCAATCGCATAGTGCTCCTGCCTCTGCACGGACACGTCCAGAGCTGCGTAATACTCCATGTCCGTCAGGAAACGATGGAGCATGTCGAGCTTGCGCCCGACCACCTCGGCGGTATCAGGGGGCATCCGTGCCCTCCATCCGGTGTTGCTGGAAGAGTACGGAGTCGGCGTGCAGGAAGAAGGCCCGGTCCTGCTCGGCGTGGAAGCGCCCGGCCTGTGCTTCGTACAGGCAGACGCCATCCCGGAAGACCTCGAACCGGGTCAGCGGGGAAGTGCCCTCGCTCAGAACCAGCAGATCAACCGGGCAGGGTTCCAGGATCTCTTCCAGTTGCCGTTGCCAGCGGCCCTGGGTCATCAGGCCTGGCATCTCCGCCGGCTGAACGGCAAGGTCGATGTCCCGGCCGGTGCCGTCCCGCGCCGTGGAGCCGAACAGGACCAGCAGCTCCCAGCCATGCTCTCTGGCGAGGTGCTCGAGCTGCGAAGTTTGTTCGGGAGAAAGCATGGGGCACCGCGGCAGCGAATCCGAAAGGGTCCAGATTAGGACAACTCCAGTTCGCGGCCAAGGCCGTTCCTACGGGGCGGGGGCTGCAGGAGCGAGCTTGCTCGCGAATGGTGAGCAGCCTGTTCGCGGCCGAGGCCGCTCCTACCGGGGTCAGGCGGTGTCGCGCAGGCCGGGGGGGATGGAGAAGGTGATGGTCTCTTCCTGGCCGGCGACTTCGCTGACCTCGTTCACGCCGCGCTCGCGCAGGTAGTCGATGACTTCCTGCACCAGCAGTTCGGGGGCGGAGGCGCCGGCGGTCACGGCGATTCGGTCGCGGCCTTCGAGCCACGCCGGGTCGATGTCGGTGGCTCCATCCACCAGATACGACGGCACGCCGGCGCGCGCGCCGATCTCGGCGAGGCGGTTGGAGTTGGAGCTGTTCTTCGAGCCGACCACCAGCAGCAGGTCGCAGTCGTCGGCGAGGGTCTTCACCGCGTCCTGGCGGTTCTGCGTGGCGTAGCAGATGTCCATCTTGCGCGGCCCCTCGATGTTGGGGAAGCGCGCGGTGAGGGCGTCGATGATGTGGGCGGTGTCGTCCATCGACAGCGTGGTCTGGGAAACGAACGCCAGGCGGTCGGGCTCGCTCACCTCCAGGCGTTCCACGTCTTCCACGGTTTCCACCAGCATCATGCGCCCGCCCTTCGAGGTGTCGAACTGGCCCAGGGTGCCCTCCACCTCGGGGTGCCCGGCATGGCCGATGAGGACCACTTCGCGCCCCTCGCGGGCGTGCTTCGACACCTCGAGGTGGACCTTGGTCACCAGCGGGCAGGTGGCGTCGAACACGGTCAGGCCGCGGCGCTCGGCCTCTTCCTCCACGCGGCGCGGTACGCCGTGCGCGGAGAAGATGACCACGTTGCCGTCCGGCACTTCGTCCAGCTCTTCCACGAACACCACGCCGGCGTCTTCCAGGCGCCCGACCACGTGGCGGTTGTGCACCACTTCGTGGCGTACGTACAGCGGGGCGCCGTGGATCTCCAGGGCGCGTTCCACGATCTCGATGGCGCGTTCGACGCCGGCGCAGAAGCCGCGGGGGTTGGCGAGCCGGACCTGCATGTTCATGCCCTGTTCTCCTCGCGGATCACTCGTCCGCCGGGTGCACTTCCAGGATCTCCACCTCGAAGGTGAAGTTCTTGCCCGCCAGCGGGTGGTTGAAGTCCACGGTCACGGTCTCCTCGCTCAATTCGCTGATGCGGCCGGGCACGGCCTCGGCCGAAGGGCTGGTGAACTCGTAGATCTGACCCTCTGCCAGCTCCGCCTCGGGCGGGAACTGGTTGCGGGGCACCGACTGGAAAGCCTCTTTCTCGGGCCAAGGGAACATGGTCCCGGCCTCGATCGCAAATTCCCGCTGATCGCCCGGCTGCAGGCCGATCAGCAGGTCTTCCAGCCCGGGCAGGATCTCGCCGGCGCCGACCTCCAGCTCGGTCGGTTCCTCGCCGGTGGAATCCACCACCAGGCCGTTTTCCAGCACCAGCCGGTAGTGCATGCGTACGCGCTTTTCTTTTACTACGGTCGTCATCTTTGCTCCAGTTCGCTTGCAGACGCGGGGCGGGTCAGTCGCGGCGGGTGGCTTCGCCTTCGGTAAAGGCGGCAACGATCAGCAGCACCGCGCCCACGGTGATCGCCATGTCGGCGACGTTGAATGCGGGCCAGTGATAACCGGCCCAGTGGAAATCGAGAAAATCCACCACCTTGCCGATGCGCAGGCGGTCCACCAGGTTGCCGATGGCACCGCCCACGATCAGCCCCAGCGAGGCGATGGTCAGCCAGGCATTGCGCGGCAGACGCGCCAGCCAGACGGTGATCAGCACCCCGGCGGCGATCGCGATCCCGGACAGCAGCCAGCGGCCCCAGCCGCCGGCATCGGCCAGCAGGCTGAACGCGGCCCCCGGGTTGTACAGCAGGGTGAAGTTGAAGAACGGGGCCACTTCCACCGAGGCGAACTGGGTGAGCGCGCGCTCGGCCCAGAACTTGGTGATCTGGTCCAGGACCAGCACCACCGCGGCCAGGGCGAGCCCCGGCGCCAGTCCGGAATGCCCCGGCAGCCTCACGCGAACCGCCGGGTCTCGCCCGGCCCCTCCACGTTGGTGACGCAGCGCCCGCACAGTTCCGGATGCGCCGGGTTCTCGCCCACATCGGGACGCAGGTGCCAGCAACGCACGCACTTGGCGTGTTCACTGCGGTGCACCACCACGCCGATCGCGGTGCCGTCCTCCAGGGTCGCGACATGCGCATCGGCCGGGGCGGGCTCGGTGCTCAGGCGCACCTCCGAGGTGATGAACACGAACCGCACCTCGTCACCCAGGCGTTCCAGCGGGGCGCGCACCGGGGCATCGGCAGGCACGTGCAGGTCGATCTCGGCGGTCAGCGAGGCGCCGATGCGCTGCTCGTTGCGGGCGGTTTCCAGCGCGCGGGCGGCGTGGGTGCGCATCTCCAGGATACGGTCCCAGTCGGCATTGCTGAACGTCGCGTCCTCCGGCAGCGGGGCCAGGCCCTCGTACCAGGTAGCGAACAGCACGGAGTCCGCGCGTTCGCCCGGCAGCAGCTCCCAGATCTCCTCGGCGGTGAAGGTCAGGATCGGCGCGATCCACCGGGTCAGGGCCTCGGCCACGTGGTACAGCGCGGTCTGCGCGGAACGCCGCGCGTGCGAGTCCGCCGGCGTGGTGTACTGGCGGTCCTTGATCACGTCGAGGTAGAAGCTGCCCAGCTCCACCGAGCAGAAGTTGTGCACCCGCTGGTAGATCGGGTGGAACAGGAACTCGTCGTACGAGCGGGTGACCTGTTCCTGCACCTGCAGCGCGCGGGCCACGATCCAGCGGTCCAGCGGCAGCAGTTCGTCCAGCGGCACCGCGTGCTCCTGCGGATCGAACCCGCTGAGGTTGCCGAGCAAAAAGCGCATGGTGTTGCGGATGCGGCGATAGGCATCGGCGGTACGGTCGAGGATGTTGTCGGAGATCGCCATCTCGCCGGAGAAGTCGGTCGCCGCGACCCACAGGCGCAGGATGTCCGCGCCCAGGGTGGAGACAACCTCCTGCGGCGCGACGACATTGCCGCGCGACTTCGACATCTTCTCGCCGTTCTCGTCCACGGTGAAGCCGTGGGTCAGCACCCCGCGGTAGGGCGCCTCACCGCGCATGGCCACGCTGGTCAGCAGGCTGGACTGGAACCAGCCGCGGTGCTGGTCGGAACCCTCGAGGAACAGATCCGCCGGCAGGCCGCCCAGCTCGGGGCGCTTCTCCACCACCGTGCTGTGCAGCACGCCGGAGTCGAACCACACGTCCAGGGTGTCGGTGAGCTTGACGTACTCGGCGGCCTCCTCGCCCAGCAGTTCTTCCGGCTCCAGGCGGAACCAGGCCTCGATACCCTCCTCTTCGATGCGCCGAGCCACCTGCTCGGTGAGTTCGGGGGTCATCGGGTGCACGCGGCCGGTCTTGCGATGCAGGAAGAACGGGATTGGCACGCCCCAGTGGCGCTGACGCGAGATGCACCAGTCGGGCCGGTTGGCCACCATGCCGTGGATGCGCGCCTGTCCCCAGTCGGGCATCCAGCGGGTCTCGCCGATCGCGCGCAGGGCGTCGGCACGCAGTTCCTCGCGGTCCATGCTGATGAACCACTGCGGCGTGGCGCGGAAGATGATGGGGGTCTTGTGCCGCCAGCAGTGCGGGTAGCTGTGGTGGAGTTTGCGCGCCACGATCAGCGCGGCCTTCTCGTGCAGCACGTCGATCACGTGGCCGTTGGCCTGGTGCACGTTCTGCCCGGCGAAATACGGCGTGCCCTCCACGAACACCCCGTCGGGGCCCACCGGGTTGTCCACCGGCAGGTTGTACTGCAGGCCCACGGCGTAGTCGTCCTGACCGTGGCCGGGGGCGGTATGCACGCAGCCGGTACCAGCCTCGGTGGTCACGTGGTCGCCGAGAATCAGCGGCACCTCGCGCTCCAGGAACGGGTGCTGCAGCACCAGGCCTTCCAGCGCGGCACCCTTCACGCGTGCCAGCACGCGGCCTTCGCCCAGGTCGTAGCGGGCCAGGCAGTCCTCCAGCAGCCCCTCCGCCAGCAGAAGGCGCTCGTGTTCCAGTTCCACCAGCGCGTAATCCAGCTCCGGGTGCACGGCCACCGCCTGGTTGGCCGGCAGGGTCCACGGCGTGGTGGTCCAGATCACCACGCTCACCGGACCGTCGGCATCCGCCCCGGAGAAACGCCGCACCAGGTCCACGTCGTCCACCACGCGGAAGCGCACGTCGATCGCCTGCGAGATCTTGTCCTCGTACTCCACCTCGGCCTCGGCCAGTGCGGAACCGCAGTCCACACACCAGTGCACGGGCTTCTCGCCCATCTGCACATGGCCGCGTTCGTAGATACGGGCGAGGGCGCGCACGGTGTCCGCCTCGACCTGGTAGTCCATGGTCAGGTACGGGTTCTCCCAGTCCCCCAGCACGCCCAGGCGCTGGAAGTCGGCCGACTGCCCCGCTACCTGCTCGGCGGCATACGCCCGGCAGGCCTCGCGGAAGGAGGCCGCGTCCACTTCGTGTCCCGGCTTGCCGATGTTGTGCTCCACCTGCAGCTCGATCGGCAGGCCGTGGCAGTCCCAGCCCGGCACGTAGGGGGCGTCGAAGCCCGCCAGCGTGCGGCTCTTGACGATAATGTCCTTGAGGATCTTGTTGACCGCGTGGCCGACGTGGATCGAGCCGTTGGCGTACGGCGGGCCGTCGGCCAGCACGAACCGCGGGCGTCCGGCGCAGTGCTCGCGCAGGCGGCGATAACGGTCCTCCGCCCGCCACTGCTCCAGCCATTCCGGCTCGCGCTTTGCCAGGTTCGCCCGCATGGGGAAGGCGGTCTGCGGCAGGTTGAGCGTATCCTTGTAGGGATTCGGCGGTGCCTGTTTCTTGGCCATGGCTCTTCCGGATGGGCCCCGCGGGGCCGGTTGCTGTGGAGTTGAAGGATTCGGCAGTTTCGACCGGTGTCAGCAGACGGTACGGGGCACACGGCCCGGTTCATCGCCCGCCAGGCATTCACGCGCCGTGTCGGCGTCCCGTGCGATCTGCGCCTTGAGGGCATCCAGCCCGTCGAAGCGCTGTTCGCCGCGAACCAGCGCGCGCGGTTCGAACGCCACGCGCGCGCCGTAGAGCTCGGGGGCGGCGTCCAGCACATGGATCTCCAGGCGCTGTTCGGTGCCCTGCACCGTGGGCCGCCAGCCGATGTTCGCCACCGCAGCCAGCGGTTCGCCGCCCGCGCCTTGCAGCCAGCCGGCATACACCCCGCGCAGCGCCAGCGGCCAGCGCCCGAGGCGCACGTTGGCCGTGGGGAAGCCGATGGTACGTCCCAGGCGGTCGCCATGCGCGACCCGCCCGTGCAGCCGGTACGGCCGTCCCAGCAGCCGCGCCACCTCGTCGAAGCCGCCCTCGCGCGCGGCGGCGCGCACCCGGGTGCTGCTGATGCGCCCGTCGGCATCGCTGACCGTGGGCGTGGACTCCACGCTGAAGCCCAGCCGCTCCCCTTCGGCACGCATCAGGGCGCTGTCGCCCTCGCGCCCGCGGCCGAAGCGGAAATCATCGCCCACCAGCACGTGGCGCGCGCCCAGCCGCCGGTACAGGACCTCCTCGAGGAAGTCGCGCGCCGGCAGCCCCGCCAGGCGGGCATCGAAACGCAGCACCCAGGCGGCGTCCAGGCCGCGGCCGTCCAGCGCCACCAGACGGTCGCGCAGGCGCTGCAGCCGCCCCGGCGGCGTGGGCGCCCCGGCGTGTTCGGCGAAATATTCGCGCGGCAGCGGCTCGAAGGTCATCAGCACCGACGGCGCCGCATGCTCGCGCGCGGCCGCCAGCAGGCGATCCACCACCGCCTGATGCCCGCAGTGCAGACCATCGAAGTTGCCGATGGTCACCACGGCGCCACGCACCGCGGTCAGCCCGGAATCCGTACCGTCGGGCCTTCCCAGCCCTCGAATCAGCCGCATTGCCCCGTATCCAGGAAAAACGGCAAGTATAACCCGGCGTGCCCCGCGAGATCAGGCCTCGCGCAACAGGAAATGCCGCGGACGCAGCCCGGCCAGCCACAGCGTCACCCCGAGACTGGCCACCCCGGCGACGATCAGCCCGGTCAGCGCGGTCCCGCGCTCGGGGATGGACCAGTCCGTCCATGCGTCCAGCGCCGGCGACAGCACCACCAGCACCGCCACCATCACCGCCAGGGCCACGGGCAACCCGTAGCGCAGGCGCCGCAGGGCCGGCCCCGGCCGGTAGATCCCTTCGCGCAGCAGGCCGCGGTACAGCAGCCCGGCGTTGATATAGGCCGAGGCCGAGGTCGCCAGCGCCAGCCCGGCATGCGCACCCGGCACCCCGGACAGATACCACGGCAGCACGAACAGGCCGTTGAGCAGCATGTTCCACAGCATGGCGATGATTGCGATGCGCACCGGGGTTTTCGTGTCCTGGCGGGCGAAGAACCCCGGCGCGAGCACCTTGATCAGGATGAAACCCGGGAGCCCCAGCGAATAGGCGGCCAGCGCCAGTGCGGTCATGTGGGTGTCGTGCGGGGTGAACTCCTGGTACTGGATCAGCGTCGCGAGGATCGGCACCGCCAGCACCACCAGCCCGGCCATCGCCGGCAGGGCCACCAGCATCGCCGTGCGCAGCGCCCAGTCCAGGGTGCGGCCGAAGGCCTCGGGCCGCTCCTCGTTGAACTGTTTCGCCAGGCGCGGAAGGATTACCGTGCCGATGGCGATGCCGAACAGCGCCAGCGGCAGCTCGACGAAGCGATCGCCGAAATACAGCCAGGAGATCGAACCCGCCACCAGGAACGAGGCGATCAGGGTGTCCACCAGCAGGTTAATCTGCACCACCGAGGTCCCGAGGATCGCGGGCAGCATCAGCTTGACGATCCGGCGCACGCCCTCGTGCGCCCGGCGGAAACGCGGCCGTGGCAGCAGCCCGGCCCGCCACAGAAACGGGATCTGGAAAGCCAGCTGCAGCCCCCCGGCGATGAACACGCCCCAGGCCAGCGCGACCACCGGTTCGGCGAACATCGGCGCCAGCCACAGTGCCGCGCCGATCAGCGCCAGGTTGAGAAACACCGGAGTGAACGCCGGCACCGCGAAGCGCCCGATGCTGTTGAGGATGCCCGCCGCCATCGCGGTCAGGGAGATGAACAGCAGGTACGGGAAGGTGATGCGCAGCATGTCCGCCGCCAGGTCCTGGCGGCCTTCCGCCTGCGCCAGCCCGGGCGCGAAGACCCAGATCAGGGCCGGGGCCGCGAGGATGCCCAGCAGCGTGATCACCGAGACTGCCGCCATCAGCGCCCCGGCGGTATGGTCCAGCAAATCGCGCAGGGCCTCGCGCCCGCGCTTCTCGCGGAATTCGGCAAACACCGGCACGAAGGCCTGGTTGAAGGCCCCCTCGGCGAACAGCCGGCGCAGAAAATTGGGGATGCGGAAGGCGACGAAGAAGGCGTCGGTGGCCGCGCTGGCCCCGAAGGTCACCGCCAGCACCATGTCGCGCAGATAGCCCATGATCCGCGAGATCATGGTCATGCCGCTGACCACAGCGGTGGATCGGAACAGTCGGTTCATGCGGAAGCCGGCACCACACAGACAATGAGCGGACCGGAGTGTAACCGACTCGCCCGTCGCCAGGCCCGGCGACGGCTGCCCCGGAGAACCGCGGGCAGCCGTCAGGAGGAAGGGAGGATTACTCGATCTTCAGGTAGGCGAAGCCTTCGTCGTTCTGCAGCTCGGTCAGGCGCACCACGCCGGAGGGCACCAGCTCGATGTCCACGCCATCCATCAGATCCTCTTCCGGAAGGCCGATGTCACCGCGGGTGATGTCGCACAGCTCCAGCGTCACACCATAGGTGTTGGCCAGGGTGCGCAGGCGGCTCTGCAGCCGTTCGCGCTCCTCCAGCAATTCCTCGTCGGCCTCGAACGGGGTGTCTTCGAGGTCGTCATCGGCGATGAAACGGATGCCGTGGGACACGAACACGATCCGCACGTCCGCCTCGATGAACTCGCGCTCGTAATGGGTGACCATGTTGTTGATGCTGGTGAGCATTGCCGAGAAGCGCCGCGGATCGGCGAAATCGGCGTGGTAGGCGACCTTGGCCTCCGGCTCGAAGGCGCGCGCCTGCTGCGGGACCAGGACCAGGCTGGCGGCGAACAGGGCCAGCAGCACCAGCACGAAGCCGGGGACCACGGCGTTGTTGCGGGCGGCGGGGTATTTCATCTCCATGCTCCTTTTTGTGTTGTGATGCCTGCAATGTAGACGCACAGGCTCCGGGATTCCATTCCGGGGGCGACCGGGGCCCGGTTCGCGTAGGAGCCTGCTTGCAGGCGAAGACGAGCTTGACCCTGACCGGCGCCCCGAGTATGCTTTGTCGCCTTTCAGAGAACCCGGCGAATCACGCGAGGGATAGAGTTTTGGCGAATATTGCTTCTGCCCGTAAAAGGGCCCGTCAGTCCATGAAGAACCGCGCCCACAACATGGCGCTGCGGTCGCGTTTCCGTACGTACATGAAGGCGGTCCTCAAGCCGCTGCGTCAGGGAGACGTCGAGGCTGCCCGCGAGGCGTATAGCCAGGCGGTCCCGATCATCGACAAGACCGCGAACAAGGGTCTGATCCACAAGAACAAGGCGGCCCGGCACAAGAGCCGCCTGAACCAGCGGATCCGCGCCCTGCAGGCATAAGACCGTCGGGCCTGCGGGCCCGGCCGGCAGCCCGAGGACAGAACAAGCCCGCCCCTCTGCGAAGGGGCGGGCTTGTTTGCGTGCGCATTTCGCCCGCGCGCCGCTACAGCAGGACCATGTTGTCGCGGTGCACGAGCTCCGGCTCGAACTGATAACCCAGCTCCGCCTCGATCTGATCGGCGCGCAGACCGCGGATGCGCTCCACCTCGGCCGCCGAGTAGTTGACCAGTCCACGCGCAACACCGGAGCCATCCGGGGCCACGCAGGTCACCACCTCGCCGCGGCGGAATTCCCCCTCGACCCGCGCCACGCCCACCGCCAGCAGGCTGCGACCGGATTCGCGCAGCACCCGCGCGGCACCCTCGTCGAGATGCAGCACACCGCGCGAATGCAGCTGGTCGGCGATCCAGCGCTTGCGCGCGGCCAGCGGCTCGCGGTCCGGCTGCAGCCAGGTCCCCACGTCTTCGCCCGCCAGGACCCGCGCCATCACGCGTTCCTCGCGCCCCGAGGCGATCACGGTATGGGTGCCGGAGCGCGCGGCACGCTCCGCGGCGTACAGCTTGGTGGCCATGCCGCCGCGTCCCAGCCGCCCGAACTCCGGAGCCACGAACTGCTGCAGCGTCACGTCGGAGGCGCGGCCTTCGGCGATCCGCCGGGCCTGCGGGTCACGCCGCGGATCGGCGTCGAACAGGCCCTCCTGATCGGTCAGGATCAGCAACAGATCGGCCACCACCAGGTTGGCGACCAGCGCCGCCAGGGTGTCGTTGTCGCCCAGCCGGATCTCCTCGTAGGCCACGGTGTCGTTCTCGTTGACCACCGGGATGGTGCCGAGGGTCAGCAGGGCCTGCATGGTCGAACGCGCATTCAGGTAGCGCTCGCGGTCGGCCAGGTCGTCATGCGTCAGCAGGACCTGGGCGGCGTGCAGCCCGTGCGCCGCGAATTCCTGCTCGTAGGCCTGCACCAACCCCATCTGACCGACCGCGGCCGAGGCCTGCAGCTGATGCAGCTGGTGCGGCCGCTCGGTCATGCCCAGGCGATACATGCCTTCGGCCACCGCCCCGCTGGACACCAGGATCACCTCCAGCCCCTGCTCCCGCAGTTCGGCCATCTGCCGGGCCCAGGCCTGCAGGGCCGGGCGGTCGAGGCCGGTGCCCTCGGCGGTGATCAGCGCGCTGCCGATCTTGACCACCACGCGCCGCGCCTGCGGCAGGGCGCGGCTCATGCTTCGCCCTCCGGCTCGCCCTCCGCCGGGTCGAGACGCCGGCGCTCGACTTCACGCATCACGGCCTGCAGCAGACCGTCCACGCCGTCGCCGGTGGCGGCGGAGATACGGTACTGCGGTACGTCCCCGCCCGGCACCGCCTGCATGCGCTCGCCCAGCGCGTCCAGCGCCTCGGCGTCCAGCAGCTCGCACTTGTTGAGCACCAGCCAGCGCGGACGCGCCGCCAGTTCTTCGCTGTGCCGCTGCAGCTCGGTGAGCGCGGTCTGCATGTCGACCACCGGATCGACCTCAGGGTCCGGCGGGGCCACGTCCACCAGGTGCAGCAGCAGCTCGGTGCGCCCCAGGTGCTTGAGGAAGCGGGTGCCCAGCCCGGCACCCTCGGCCGCGCCCTCGATCAGCCCGGGTATATCGGCCATCACGAAGCTCTGCTCGGGCCCCACGCTGACCACGCCCAGTTGCGGATAAAGCGTGGTGAACGGGTAGTCGGCCACCCGCGGACGCGCGGCCGACGCGCGCGACAGCAGGGTCGATTTGCCGGCATTCGGCAGCCCCAGCAGCCCCACGTCGGCCAGCACCCGCAGCTCCAGCTGCAGGCGCCGCTGCTCGCCCGGCGTGCCCGGCTTGCTCTGGCGCGGGGCCTGGTTGGTGGAGCTCTTGTAGCGGGTGTTGCCGAGGCCGTGATAGCCGCCCTGGGCGACCAGCAGACGCTGGCCGTCCGCGGTGATGTCGCCCAGCAGCTCGTCGGTCTCCGCATCGCGCACCACGGTTCCCACCGGCACCGCGATCTCGAGGTCTTCGCCGGACGCGCCGGTGCGGTTCTGGCCCATGCCGTTTTTCCCGCGCGGGGCGTCGAAACGCTTCTGGTAGCGGAAGTCGGCCAGGGTGTTCAGGCGCTCGGTCCCGACCAGCCACACCGAACCCCCGTCCCCGCCGTCGCCGCCATCCGGCCCACCGAAGGGGATGTACTTCTCGCGGCGGAAGCTCACGCAGCCATTACCGCCATCGCCGGCCCTGACCACGATGTTCGCCTCGTCGATGAACTGCATCCTTCGCCTCCGGAGGGGATAGAAACAAAAAAAGCCCCGCAGAACGGGGCTTTACGCAATCCGGACTGCGGTCAGCCGGATTACTGCTGCGGCTGGACCGTCACGAAACGGCGGTTGAAACGACCGCCCTTCTTGAACACGACCTCGCCATCCACCTTGGCGAACAGCGTGTGGTCCTTGCCGCAACCCACGTTCTCGCCGGGATGATACTGCGTACCGCGCTGACGCACGAGGATGTTGCCGGCGCTCACGATCTGGCCGCCAAACCGCTTGACGCCAAGGCGTTTACTCTCGGAATCGCGCCCGTTCTTGGAACTGCCGCCTGCCTTCTTGTGTGCCATGTTCTCGTTCTCCCGAGTACTGTCGTGCCGCAGCTCAGCCGGCGATGCCGGTGATGCGCACGGTGGTGTAGTGCTGCCGGTGGCCCGCCTGCTTCATGCTGTGCTTGCGGCGCCGGAATTTGATGATGCGGACCTTGTCGCCGCGGCCGTGGTCCTCGACTTTGGCGGTGACCTTGCCGCCATCGACCACCGGGGCCCCGACGCGGACATCGTCACCCGCACCCACCATCAGCACCTGGTCGAAATCGACCTCGGAACCGACTTCGGCGTCGAGCTTTTCGATGCGGATCACGTCACCTTCGGCGACGCGGTACTGTTTACCACCTGTTGCGATGATCGCGTACATTTCCCTGGGACTCCGTTGCGATGACCTGTATGGACCAGGTGCTGATGACTGGTCTCGCGAAAGGGCGGCAATGCTAGCAGCACCCCCGCCGGGGGTCAACGTTTCGACCACCCGTATTGCTTGACACCCCGCCACCCCCTTTCTAGCATGCCGGGCTCTTCATTTGCTGGAGGCGGCGCGCGCGTGCGGGCCTGCCGAAACCGACCCCACCCTCACCGGCCTGCCGAACCGCATGTCCATAGACGCCATCCGAGAGCTCGCTGCCGACGACATGCAGGCAGTCGACGCCTGCATCCGCGACCGGCTCAGCTCCCCCGTGGTGCTGATCAACCAGCTCGGACACTACATCATCCACAGTGGCGGCAAGCGACTGCGGCCGTTGCTGGCGACCCTGTCGGCCCGGGCCTGCGGTTACGAGGGCGACAAGCACGTCACCCTGGCGGCGCTGGTGGAGTTCATCCACACCGCGACCCTGCTGCACGACGACGTGGTGGATGCCTCGGAGATGCGCCGCGGCAACGAGACCGCGAACCACATCTTCGGCAACGAGGCCGCGGTGCTGGTGGGCGACTTCCTCTACACCCGCGCCTTCGAGATGATGGTCGAGATCGACTCGATGCGGGTGATGGAGATCCTGTCGCGCGCGACCAACGTGATCGCCGAAGGCGAAGTGATGCAGCTGATGAACTGCCACGACGCGGATGTCGACGAGGCGCGCTACATGGACGTGATCCAGTCGAAGACCGCCAAGCTGTTCGAGGCGGCCTGCCAGATCGGCGGCATCCTGGCGCAACGCGACGCCGCCGACGAGGCCGCGCTGGCGCGCTACGGCATGCACCTGGGCACCGCGTTCCAGCTGATCGACGACGTGCTCGACTACTCGGCCGACCCCGAGGTGACCGGCAAGCAGCTGGGCGACGACCTCGCCGAGGGCAAGCCGACCCTGCCGCTGATCCACGTGCTGCGCGAGGGCAGCGACGCCGAAAAGGCCGTGGTGCGCCGGGCGATCGAACAGGGCGGGCGCGAGGAAACCGACGCGGTGATCGCGGCCATGCACTCCACCGGCGCGCTGGAGTACGCCCGGGCGCGGGCGGAGGCCGAAACCGACGCGGCGATCGACGCCATCGCCGATCTGCCGGACACCCCCCACCGCCGCGCCCTGGCGGACATCGCCCGCTTCGCCGTGGGCCGCGATCACTGACACCGCGTTTACCGCCCACACCACCGTTCGCCCCCCCCATCATCATTCGCGCCCCGTCATTGCGAGGAACCCCTCCCCGTCATTGCGAGGAGCCGAAGCTCCTCCCCCTGTCATTGCGAGGAGCCGAAGGCGACGCGGCAATCGACCCAAGCCGGCTGCACGCAGGATCAGGTGGCTGCGGATGGAGATCGCCACGTCGCTGCGCGACTCGCGATGACAGGGAATGGCTTCGCGACTCGCGATGACGGAGGAGAGGCTTCGCGACTCGCGATGACGAGGGGGAAAGCCTCGCGACTCGCGATGACGGACCGGGCGCCCGGGGCATGGACAACTCCGGATCAACACGGCACAATACTCAGCTCAGCGTCGGAGTGTAGCTCAGCTTGGTAGAGCACTGCCTTCGGGAGGCAGGGGTCGAAGGTTCGAATCCTTTCACTCCGACCATTTCCCGATTTCTCCGGTCGGGCGGTGCATCCGGCACCGCCCGGTCCTTCCTTCGGCGGATGCCTGCATGAGCGTTTCTTCCCGGCCCGCACGTGGCACGCTGTACATCGTTTCCGCACCTTCGGGTGCCGGCAAGACCAGTCTGGTCGGCGCATTGCTGGACAGCGTCGAGGACGTCGAGGTCTCGGTCTCGCACACCACGCGTCAGCCGCGCCCGGGCGAGGTCGACGGCATCGACTACCATTTCGTTTCGGCGGAGACCTTCCTCGGCATGATCGAGGACGGCAAGCTGCTGGAACACGCCAAGGTGTTCGACAACTTCTACGGCACCGCACTGGCCAGCGTGAACGAACGCCTGGACGCCGGTTTCGACGTGATCCTGGAGATCGACTGGCAGGGTGCCCGGCAGGTCCGCGCCGCGGTGCCGGACTGCCGCTCGGTCTTCATCCTGCCGCCTTCGCGCACCGAACTGGAACGTCGGCTGCGCGGCCGTGGTCAGGATAGTGAGGAGGTGATCGAACGCCGCCTGCGTGATGCCGAGTCGGACTGCACGCATTACCGCGAATACGACTACACCGTGGTCAACGCGGAGTTTGATCAGGCTCTGCGGGATCTCGCCAGCATCTTCCGCTCCAACCGGCTGCGCACGGTGGAGCAGGAGATCCGCTCTGCGGACACCCTGAACAACCTGCTGGCCGGTGCCCGGGCATCGGCCTGACATACGCAACAGACGCAACAGCCGGAGCAAGACCATGGCCCGCATAACCGTCGAGGACTGCCTCGAAAAAGTCGACAACCGCTTCGAGCTGGTGATGATGGCCGCCCGTCGCGCGCGTCACATCGCCCACGGCAAGGAACCCCGAGTGCCCGAGAACAACGACAAGCCAACGGTCATCGCCCTGCGCGAGATCGCAGCGGGCGTGGTCGGGGCCGAGGTGTTCGACGAGCACGACGAGCGTCCGCAGAACCAGATGCTGGATTTCTCCACGATCCGGCACCTGGAACAGCTCGAAGCCGACGAACGGTAGGTGGAGCCCTTGGCCGCTGGGCTTTCAGCGCCCGGGGCCGTCTCCTCGGCTTCCTCGGGCTCCGCGCGTTTCCTGATCAGCGACCTGTGCGCTGAGCTGGAGGCGTACCTGGAGCCCGAGCAGGTCGAGGAGATCTATCGCGCGTATCTGTTCGGCGCCGAGGCCCACGAGGGCCAGACGCGCAAGACCGGCGAGCCGTACATCTACCACCCCTTGGCCGTGGCCCGCACCATGGCCGAGATGCGCATGGACCACCGCGCGATCTGCGCGGCCATCCTCCATGACGTGATGGAGGACACCCCCACCAGCAAGGACCGCATCCACGCCGAGTTCGGCGAGGAAGTCGCAGAGCTGGTCGACGGGGTCTCCAAGCTGACCCACCTGCAGTTCCAGTCCAAGGCCGAGGCGCAGGCGGAGAACTTCCGCAAGATGATGCTGGCGATCACCCGCGACATTCGGGTGATCCTGGTCAAGCTGGCCGACCGCCTGCACAACATGCGCACCCTGGGCGTGATGCGCCCGGACAAGAAGCGCCGCATCGCCAACGAGACCCTGGAGATCTACGCCCCCATCGCCCAGCGCCTGGGCATGAACGCGATGCGCCGCGAGCTGGAACACCTCGGCTTTGTCGCCAGGCATCCCTGGCGGTCCGCGGTCCTGGAACGCGCGATGCAGGACGCCCGCGGCAACCGCCGCGAGCCGATGCGCAACATCGAGCAGGCGATCTGCTCGCGCATGGAGGCCGCGGGCATCGAGGGCCGGATCTCCGGACGCGAGAAATCGCTGTACAGCATCTACCGCAAGATGCGCTCGAAGCGGCACACCTTCGAAGATGTGTTCGACGTGTTCGCGATCCGCATCGTGGTCGACGACATGGACACCTGCTACCGCTCGCTGGGGGTGGTCCACAACCTGTACAAGCCGGTGCCGGGGCGCTTCAAGGACTACATCGCGATCCCCAAGTCCAACGGCTACCAGTCACTGCACACCGTGCTGTTCGGCCCGCAGGGCATCCCGATCGAGGTGCAGATCCGCACCACCGAGATGGATCGTGTCGCGGAAAGCGGCATCGCCGCCCACTGGCAGTACAAGTCGGGGGGCGAGCTGGCGCAGACGGCGCAGAGCCGCGCACGCGAATGGCTCAAGGATGTCCTCGAGATCCAGAACAGCGTGGGCAATTCGATCGAGTTCCTGGAAAACGTGAAGGTCGACCTGTTCCCCGACGAGGTCTACACCTTCACCCCGGGTGGCGACATCCTGGTCCTGCCGCGCAACGCCACGCCCATCGACTTCGCCTATGCCGTGCACTCGGACGTCGGCAACCGCTGCGTGGCCGCCAAGATCGACCGCCAGCTGGCGCCGCTCTCCAGCCGGCTGCAAAGCGGCCAGACGGTGGAGATCGTCACCGCGCAGGGTGCCCGGCCCAACCCCGCCTGGCTGTCGTTCGTGGTCACCGGCAAGGCCCGCACCGGCATCCGCCACTGCCTGAAATCCATGCAGAAGGACGAGGCGCGGGCCCTTGGCCGCCGCCTGCTGGAAAAATCCCTGGCGGCACTGGATTCCAGCCTCGCGCGGATCTCCCCGGCACAGCTGGACCAGCTCCTGGACAACATGAAACTCACCGAGCTGGATGATCTGCTGGCCGAGATCGGTCTGGGGAATCGCATGGCCTCGCTGGTGGCACGCCAGCTGGTGGGCCTGGACGGCGAGGCGGCCGAGGTCGAGGGCGAGACCGACGGCCACGAGACCGCATCCCTGGCGATCCGCGGGACCGAGGGCATGGTCCTGAACTATGGCCGCTGCTGCTATCCCATCCCGGGTGATCCAATCATCGGTCAGCTGAGCGCCGGGCGCGGCCTGGTGGTCCATCGCGAGAACTGCCGCAACCTGCACGAGGGCCGCGAACGCCCGGATCGCAGGATCGACCTCGAGTGGTCGCACGAACCGGGCCTGCAGTTCACCGCTGCGGTGCGCACGCGTACTGCCAACCGCCGCGGCGCGCTGGCCGAGATGGCTGCCTGCATCGCCGACCAGGGCTCCAACATCGAGCACATCTCGTTCAACGAGCAGGACGGCCACTCCACCGCCATGACCTTCCAGCTGACAGTGCGCGACCGCCAGCACCTGGCGCAGATCATGCGCGGCCTGCGGCGCCTGCCGGACGTGCTGCGGATCTCGCGCCCGCGCGGCTGACGCGGTATGGTTCCCGGCGCTGAATAACCAGGAGGTTCCATGTCCCGCGAAGTAATCCAGACCGACGCCGCCCCGGCCGCCATCGGCCCCTACTCCCAGGCGGTGCGCACCGGCGACACCCTGTACCTCTCCGGCCAGATCCCGCTGGACCCGGCCACCATGGACCTGGTGGACGGCGGCATCGAGGCGCAGATCCGCCGGGTGTTCGACAACCTGGCGGCGGTGCTGGATGCCGCCGGCGCGCGCCTGGGCGATATCGCCAAGCTCAACATCTACCTCACTGATCTGACCCATTTCCCGCTGGTCAACGAGCTGATGAGCGAATACTTCAGCGAGCCTTATCCGGCGCGCGCGGCGATCGGCGTGGCCGCCCTGCCCAAGGGGGCACAGGTGGAGATGGACGCCATCGCCTGGTGTCCGCGGGGCTGAGGCCCCGCGCCCCGGAGCACTGCAGATGGACCTGCAGGCCCCGCTGACCGAACTCACCGGCGTGGGTCCGCGCCAGGCCGAACGCCTGGCGCGGCTGGGCCTGCACGTCTGCGGGGATCTGCTGTTCCATCTGCCGCTGCGCTTCGAGGACCGCACCCGCATCACCCCGCTGGACCGTCTGCGCCCGGGCCGCGCCGCCCTGTTCGAGGGGGTGGTGGAACGCAGCGAGGTGCTGATCCGCCGCCGGCGCATGCTGGTGGTGACCCTGGGCGACGGCCACGGGGTGATCACCCTGCGCTTCTTTCACTTCGGCAACGCCCAGCAGAAGCGCCTGGCGACCGGGACCCGGGTGCGCGGCTTCGGCGAACCGCGCGGCATGGCCGGGGCGCTGGAGTGCGTGCATCCGGAGACCGAGATCGTCGATCCGGACGCCCCGCCGGCGCTGGAACAGCGCCTGACCCCGGTCTACCCGGTCACCGAGGGTGTGTCCCAGCCGCTGCTGCGCAAGCTGGTGCGCCAGGCCCTGCCCGGCATCCGGCAGCTGCCCGACCTGTTGCCGGAACTGGAGCGTGAAGGCCTGCCGCCGCTGCAGCAGGCCGTGCAGGACCTCCACCAGCCGCCACCCAACGCGCAGGCCCCGGCGCTCGAACCCGGCATCGACGGGCGCTCCGCCGCGCAGACCCGCCTCGCGCTGGAAGAGCTGGTCGCGCACCAGCTTGCGCGCCTGCAGCATGCCCGTGCCGAACCCGACGAACACGCCCCGGCGCTGGACCCGCCCGGCGACCTGTGGGAACACCTGCATGCCGGACTGCCGTTCCCGCTGACCGGCGCCCAGCAGCGCGTGATCGGCGAGATCCGCGCGGATCTCGCCCGCGAACGCCCGATGAACCGCCTGCTACAGGGCGACGTCGGTTCGGGCAAGACCCTGGTCGCGGTGGCCGCCGCCCTGGCCGCGGCGGAGGCGGGCTACCAGGTCGCGTTCATGGCCCCCACCGAACTGCTGGCACGCCAGCACGCCCGCAACCTGGCGGCCTGGCTGGAGCCCATGGGCATCCCCATCGCCTGGCTGGGCGGGCGCCAGGCACGCGGGGAGCGCGGCCAGCTGCTGAACGAACTGGCCAGCGGCGACCGCCCGGTCGCGGTGGGCACCCACGCCCTGTTCCAGGAAGACGTGCGCTTCCACCGCCTGGGCCTGGCGGTGGTGGACGAGCAGCACCGCTTCGGCGTGCATCAGCGCATGGCGCTGCGCGAGAAGGGCAACGGGGGCACCCCGCACCAGCTGATCATGACTGCCACGCCCATCCCTCGCACCCTGGCGATGACCCTGTATGCCGGGCTGGAGACCTCGATCATCGACGAGCGCCCGCCCGGGCGCACGCCGGTGCGCACCGCGCTGATCAGCCACGAGCGCCGCGACGAGGTGATCGAGCGCATCCGCGTGGCCTGCGGCGACGGCACCCAGGCCTACTGGGTGTGTCCGCTGGTGGAAGACTCGGAACAGCTGGAGGCCGAATCCGCCGAGGCCACCCGCGAGCGCCTGGCCGAGGCCCTGCCGGGGCTGCGCATCGGGCTGGCCCACGGCCGCATGAAGGGCAGCGAGCGCGATCAGGTTATGGAGGGGTTCCGGCGCGGCGAGATCGACCTGCTGGTGGCGACCACGGTGATCGAGGTCGGCGTGGACGTGCCCAACGCCAGCCTGATGGTCATCGAGAACGCCGAACGCATGGGCCTGTCGCAGCTGCACCAGCTGCGCGGACGGGTTGGACGCGGCAATGCCGCCAGTGCCTGCGTGCTGCTGTATCGCCCGCCGCTGGGCGAGACCGCACGCGAACGACTGGAGGCGATGCGCCGCACCGACGACGGTTTCGAGATTGCCGAGGTGGACCTGAAGCTGCGCGGCCCGGGGGAACTGCTGGGCACGCGCCAGACCGGCGACCGCAGCTTCCGCGTGGCCGACTGGTCACGCGATCAGGACCTTCTGCCACGCGCCACCCGGATCGCCGAGGGCCTGCTGCAGGACCCGCCGCGCGGCGGGGCGCTGATCGATCGCTGGCTGGGGGATGCGACCCGCTACGGCCAGGTCGGCTGACGCCACACCGTCGGCTCAGCCACCACCCAGGTGGTCCTTCAGCCGCTGCAGCTCGTCTTCCGACCAGCCTTCGGGATCCGTCACGTGGCGCCAGGCGTAGACATAGTGTTCCGGGGCATACACATGGCCGTAGCCCACCGGGGCATCATCCGCGGCGGCCACGTCGATCGCCAGCTGCAGCATGGTCACCACCGGGTACCATTGCAGCTTGTCGGTCACGTCCGGGCCGCGCGGTTCTTCCATCCATTCCGGCTGGCGGTAAAAGGCCTCGGGCTCGAAGAAGGTGACGGGGTCGCTGGCGTACTGCAGGTACACGATGCGCATGCCCCCCCATTCGGCACCGGGGATCTCCAGGTGCGGATCCTGGTTGGTAAAGCGCACGATGGAGCTGTCGCGGAAACGCGGCAGCCAGGCCGGTGAATCCGCCTCCCGCTGCGCGGTGATCTCGCGCCAGGCCTCGGAGCGGAACGGCGGGCCGCTCCACAGGGCGCCGGAGAACGGATCGCCGACGATGTCGTAGAGATCCGCCGCGCGTTCGGAGTTCAGTGCCCCCAGACTGAGCCCGTAGAGATACAGCTCGGGGCGTTCGTCGACCGGCAGCTCACGCCAGTGGCCATAGACTTCGCCGAAGACCGCCTGCGCGGTCTCCAGCCCGTAGGACGACTCCGACATCAGCGACAGCCAGCTCGGCAGGTAGGAGTACTGCACCGCCACCGAGGCCACGTCGCCCCGATGCAGGTACTCCACCGCCTGCATCGCATCGCGATCCACCCAGCCGCGCCCGGTAGGGGTCGCCAGCACCAGCACCGAGCGGTCGAAGGCATCGGTACGCTTGAGCTCGTCCAGGGCCAGGCGGGCGCGTTCCTCGATGGTCTCCGCGGCGTTCAGCCCCACGTATACCCGCAACGGGGCCGGCGTGGGCTCGCCGAAGAACTCGCTCATCTGTTCGGTGTCGGGCGTGAAGCCGACGTAGCGCCGGCCGTGCTGCCCCAGCTCCTCCCAGCGGATGAGCGATTCCTCGCTGCCGGAGAGCTGCGAGTCACCGGGATGCTCCACGTCCGCTTCCATGCGCACGTCGAACTGGCGGAAAGTGTTGTCGGCGGTGCGCAGGCCGTATTCCAGCAGCACCCCGTCGATCACCGCCCAGAACAGTGCCAGCGCTACGATCACGCCGGTCACGTTCGCCAGCCGCCGCGGAATGAAACGGCGCAGACGCACGGCAACGAATCGGAAACTGAGCAGGAACAGCCGCCCCACCGCCAGCGCCGCCGCGAACACCGCAAGACCGATCACGCCCGTACGGAACGGATGGGCGCTGTCCACCGGGTCCAGCTCCATCAGCTCGCGGATCGAGTTCTGCCACTGGGCCGCCTGCATCAGGAACGCGACCGCGATGATCGCGCACAGCACGGCGGCGACGCCGACCATGATCCGGTGCACCCGCTCGCCGGCCTCCGGCAGCTCGAGGTAGGCCCACAGCCAGTGCAGGAAGACCCCGAACAGATAACCCGCCGACAGGGAGATCCCGGACAGGATGCCCTGCATCTCCCAGGTCCGCGGGATCAGGCTGGGCGACAGCGACGCGGCAAAGAACAGCGTGCCCAGCAACAGCCCGGGCACCGACAGCGAGGCCGCCAGGCGCCGCGCCCAGCCGGGCGCCAGCCAGCGGGGCAACGGGATGCGGGCGGTCAGACGGGCCACGGAATCAGGGAACGACATGACGCGTCAGCGACGGGCATACACCGGAGGATGTCCCGGCGGCGGTGGGTGGAAGCGCTTGTAGGCCCAGTTGTACTGCTCCGGGCAGCGCCTTACCAGGTCCTCGACGATGCGGTTGACCGCCGCGGCGGCACGCACGAAATCGGGGTCGCGGACCTCGGGGCCGGCCTCGATCTCGTGGTAGCGGAAGCCGCGCCCGCGCGGCAGGCGCTCGGCGAACAGGAACACCACAGGGTCGTCGCGCCCGCGCAGCAGGCGCGGCAGCAGGGTCATGGTCAGGGCCCGGCGGCCGAAAAACGGCGCGTGCACGCCCGACGCCCCCTTCGGGCTCTGGTCGGGCAGCACGCCGATGATCTCGCCGGCATCGCGCGCCTTCTGCAGGATGCGCAGCCCGGAGCGGTCGGCCGGCGCCAGCTTCGCCCCGGTGGCGGAACGGGCCTCGCGCACCCACCGGTCGATCTCGGGGGTCGGAAGCGGGCTGTACAGCGAGGCCATCGGCCCGTGCATGGCCGCGTGCAGGCCGGCGAATTCCCAGGAGCCCAGATGCGGCGTGGCCAGGAACAGCGCACGGCCGGGCTCTCGGCTCTGCAGCCGGGCGTAGCACGGCGGCGCCTCCGCCAGCCCCGCCAGGCGCTCGGGCCCGGCCCGCCACAGCCAGGGCGACTCGGTCAGCGACCGCGCCATGGCCTGCAGCGAACGGCGTGCGGTGCGCCGGTGCCAGGCCGCGTCCTTGTCCGGAAAGCACAGCGCCAGGTTGATGCGCGTGAGCCGTGCGGAGCGCGTGGGCAGCAGCCACACCAGGGTACCCAGAACACCGCCCAGCGCGTGGTTGACCCGCAGCGGCAGGCGCCCCAGCACCCGCAGGATCACCCCGATCAGGCGGTCGCGCAGCTGCCGTCGCTCAGCCATCGGCCGTCTCCCCGCGGGGCATCGGTTCCGCGGACCGCGGCCCGTTTGCAGCGGCGGGGGCCTCGTCCGGCCCCGGAATCCCGCCCTCGGTCATCAGCGGGCGCAGGGTGGTGCGCAGGTTGCGGAACAGTTCGGCGAACTCGCCCTCCTCGCGTGCCAGCAGGGCCTTCATGTGCTCACGCCGGGTGGGCATGGAGAAGCAGGCCGGACAGTTGTCGAGGATGACCGGCAGTCCGGCCGCCTCGGCAAAGTCACGGGTCTGGCGCTCGCGCACGTAGACCAGCGGCCGGATCACGCGCAGGTCACCGGCGTCGATGCGGTAATGGGCCTTCATGGTGCGCAGCTGGCCGCCGTGGAAGGCACTCATCAGGAAGCTCTCGGCGAGATCGTCCAGGTGCTGCCCCAGCGCCAGCACGTTGTAGCCGTGCTCGCGCGCGGTGCGGTACATCAGGCCGCGTTTCATGCGCGAGCAGAACGAGCAGAAGGAGTCGTTTTCCATGTGGTCGCCGGCCAGTTCGGCGATCGGCTCGGAGACGAAGTGATACGGGATCCCGTAGCCGCCGAGGTAGTCCTGCAGGCGCTCCGGGTCGAAGCCGTCGATCTCCGGGTCGATGGTCACCGCACCCACCTCGAAATGCACCGGCGCGCGACGCGCCAGGTCGTGCAGCAGCCACAGCAGGGTCAGCGAGTCCTTGCCTCCGGACAGACCGACCAGCACGCGGTCGCCGTCGCGGATCATGTCGAACTCGCGGATCGCCTGGCCGGCCAGACGACGAATGGAGCGGGGAACGGACGGGGTTTCCATGCCCGCAACATAGGGACGGGGCGCGGAAGGCGCAAGCCCCGACGCCGGCCGCGAGGGGATGCACCGGGGCGGTGCGATTGCCCGTGAGCGCGCGGGCTCCTGCACCAGCTCGATTCACCCGCGCGCTCGGTTATCGGGCACCCGGCCGTCATGAGCGGGACCGGTCGCCGTGGCATCGGGCTTGCATGCGCACCGGGACGGACACCGCGCGGAACTTCGACATGTACGACCGCAAGACCCTGACCCTCGCCGGCGAGCTCAAGCGTGCCCTGCGCAGCGAGTTCCCGGCGGCGGGTCGCCTCTCGTTCGCCGATCCGGATTTCATGGAGATTCTGCTGGACTATGCCGGCCGCAGCCGCTCGAGCATGGTGCAGGCTGCGGCGATGACCCTGCGGGGGCATCTGAACGCCCCGGCGGCGTCCCCGCGCCCCGCGGCCGATGCGGACGCCGACACCACGCAGGAAGAAGCGTCGGCCGCAGAGCCGGGGGAGACACCGGACGCCCCGGGTGCGACCGATGCCGCCGAACCCGAAAAGAAGAAGGGTCGCCGGGTCTATCGCGGAAGGGTGGTCGACGACGACTGACAGCCGCGCCGTTTTTGGCCAGACTTGGGGCTGGTGTTACTCGAGGCCCGCCATGGACGCATTCTACCCCCCGACCGAACCCCATACCACCGGCACCCTGGAGGTCGGCGACGGCCACCGCCTGTATTACGAGGAATGCGGCAACCCGGAGGGCATCCCGGCGGTGTTCCTGCACGGCGGCCCCGGCTCCGGCTGCGAACCGTGGCACCGGCGGTTCTTTGATCCGGCGCGCTATCGCATCGTGCTGTTCGACCAGCGCGGCTGCGGGCGTTCCACCCCGCACGCCAGCCTGGAGGCCAACACCACCTGGCACGCGGTGGCCGACATCGAACGTCTGCGCGAGGAACTGGGGATCGAGCGCTGGGTGGTGTTCGGCGGCTCCTGGGGCTCCACCCTGGGCCTGGCCTACGCGCAGACGCACCCCGGCCGGGTGCTGGGCCTGGTGCTGCGCGGCATCTTCCTGTGCCGGCCGCGCGACATCCAGTGGTTCTACCAGTCGGGGGCCGACCGCCTGTTCCCCGAGGCCTGGGCGGCCTATCGCGATCACATCCCCGCGGCGGAACGCGACGACCTGGTGGCGGCCTACCACCGGCGCCTGACCGACCCGGACCCGGCGGTGCGCGAGGCGGCCGCGCAGGCGTGGTCGGCCTGGGAGGGGCATGCCTCCTGCCTGATCCCCAACGACGACGTGATCGACCACTTCGAGGACCCCGAGGTGGCCCTGAGCCTGGCACGCATCGAGTGCCACCACTTCAGCCACGACACCTTCCTGGAGCCGGACCAGCTGCTGCGCGATGCCGGATGCCTGCGCGATATCCCGGGCTTCATCGTCCACGGGCGCTACGACGTGGTGTGCCCGGTGGAGCAGGCGGTGGCGCTCGCGCAGGCGTGGCCCGAGGCGGATCTGCAGATCATCCCGGACGCCGGGCACTCGGCCGCCGAACCGGGGATCGCGCGGGCGCTGGTCGCCGCCACCGATCGCCTGACCCACCTGGCGGGCGGGCTGGAACCGGGCAGCGGCAGGGCGCGGGCATGATCAGCCTGATCCAGCGGGTGAGCCGGGCGCGGGTGGAGGTCGCCGGGGAGATCACCGGCAAGATCGGCACCGGGCTGCTGGCGCTGGTGGGGGTGGAACCGGACGACGACGAATCGGCAGTCGAGCGCATGCTCGACCGCCTGCTGGGCTATCGCGTGTTCCCGGACGAGGAAGGGCGCATGAACCGCTCGCTGGGGGAGACCGGCGGCGGGCTGCTACTGGTGCCGCAGTTCACCCTGGCGGCGGATACCGGCAAGGGCATGCGCCCCAGCTTTACCACGGCCGCCCCGCCGGAACGCGGCGAGGCCCTGTTCCACCACCTGCTGCAGCGGGCGCAGCGGCGCCACGAACCGGTCGCGACCGGGCGGTTCGGCGCCGACATGCAGGTGAGCCTGACCAACGACGGGCCGGTCACCTTCTGGCTGCAGGCGCGGCCCCGGGGCTGAACCGCGTTCGGACTCAGGGAAACACTGATCAATATACACGCTCGCGTTGGCACCCCGGGTTCCGCGAGACAAGGCGCGGTGCGCAGCTGGTAGTGGTTCTACCGGCAAGGGCCGCAACGCAGGATCGGGGAACCCGGGGTGCCAACCCCGAAGGGGCTCGGCCGCTTTTGTGCGCGCACGGCGTTGCGGCTCCCTTGTGCAGAATGACTGCACGGCGGTCACCGCGCCTTGTTCGCGCGCAAAAGCGACTCGAGCGCGAGCGTGTATATTGATCAGTGTTTCCCTCAGACGTCCAGCACCAGGCGCGCCGGGTCCTCGATGGCCTCCTTGATCGCCACCAGGAACTGCACCGCGTCGGCCCCGTCGACCAGACGGTGGTCGTAGGACAGGGCGACGTACATCATCGGCCGGATCACGACCTCGCCGTCCACCGCCACCGGGCGTTCCTTGATCGCGTGCATGCCGAGGATCGCGCTCTGTGGCGGGTTGACGATGGGCGTGGAGAACAGCGAGCCGAACACCCCGCCGTTGGTGATGGTGAAGGTGCCGCCGCGCAGCTCGTCGATATCCAGCTTGCCGTTGCCGGCGCGCTCGGCGAAGTCGCGGATGCGGCGTTCAATGTCGGCAATGGAGGCGTTGCCGGTATCGCGCAGCACCGGCACCACCAGCCCGCGCGGGGACGACACCGCGATGCCGATATCGGTGTAGTGGTGGTAAACGATCTCCTCACCGTCGAGGGCGGCATTGATCACCGGGAAGCGCTGCAGGGCCCGGGTCGCGGCCGCCACGAACAGCCCCATGAAGCCGAGCTTGATGCCGTGGGTCTGCTCGAAGGTATCCTTGTAGCGCCCGCGCAGGGCCATGGCCTGCGACATGTCGATCTCGTTGAAGGTGGTCAGCATCGCGGTGGACTGCTTGGCCTCCAGCAGGCGTTCGGCGATGCGCGCCCGAAGCCGGCTCATGGGCACCCGCTCGGTGCCACGCTCGCCGGCCGCACGCGGGCCACCGGCGGGCGGTTCCGCGCCAGCGGCAGCCCGCGCGCTGTCGCGTCCGGCGTCGCCGGCCTCCGGGCGACGGGGCGCGTCATCACCCTGGCCTCCGGCTCCGGAACCGGCCGCCGCCTGTTGCGCGCGTTCCACGTCCTCACGCTGGATACGGCCATCGGGCCCGGTGCCGCGCACCTGATCCTCGCGCAGGCCGGCCTCCTGCAGCAGGCGGCGTACCGCCGGGCTCGGCGGGGGCGGCGAGCCGGCATCCGCGGCCGGTTCGGGCTCGGGGCCTTCGTCCGCTTCGTCGGCCTCGGCCGAGGCGGGGTCGGGTTCGGGCTCGACGTGCTCCCCGGCCGCCGGCGCTTCTTCCGCGGCCTGTGCCGGGGCCGGGCCCAGATGGCCGAGGACGTCATCGGCATGCACGGTGTCGCCTTCGGCCACGGCCAGGTCGACCAGGGTTCCGTCGGCGGGGGCGTTGACCTCCAGCACGACCTTGTCGGTCTCCAGCTCGGCGATCAGTTCGTCGCGGCGTACGGCATCGCCCGGCTTCCTGTGCAGGGCGACCACGGTGGCATCGGCCACGGATTCGGGGAGTTGCGGAACCTGGATCGGGGTCTGCTCGGCGGACATCGGGCTTCCTTGTTCGGCGGTTTTGCGGGACGGACTCAGGGGGTCGGGTGCGGGAGATCCCGGGTACTCAGCGGCCCGAAGGCGCGCTCCAGCAGCTCCTCGTGCTGGGAACGATGGACCTCGGGATAGCCCACCGCGGGGGCCGCCGCCGGCGGGCGCGCAACCGCGTGCAGGGCATGACCGCGCTCGGCCAGCAGCGGGGCCAGGCGCGGATACACGAAGCCGAGATAGCCCTGGTTTTCCGGCTCGTCCTGGATCCAGACGAATTCCTCGGCCTGCGGATAACGCTCCAGCACCTCGCGCATGCGGTCGCAGGGGAACGGATAACACTGCTCCAGGCGCACCACGGCGACATCCTCGCGTTCGTCGGTCTGGCGGGTGGAGACCAGATCGTAGTGGATGCGACCGCTGGTCAGCAGGACCCGACGGACCTGCTGCGGATCGGTCACCTCCGGGTCGTCCAGCACGGTCTCGAACCGTCCTTCGGCGAGGTCCTCCAGCGAGGACACGGCCTGGCGGTGCCGCAGCAGGCTCTTGGGGGTCATGACCACCAGCGGCTTGCGGTAGGGGCGCACCATCTGCCGGCGCAGCAGATGGAAGATCTGCGCCGGCGTGGTCGGCACGCAGACCTGCATGTTCTCCTGCGCCGCCAGCTGCAGGAAGCGCTCGGGCCGCGCGGAGGAATGCTCCGGTCCCTGGCCCTCGTAGCCGTGCGGCAGGAACAGGGTCAGGCCACACAGCCGCCCCCATTTCTGCTCGCCGGAGGAGATGAACTGGTCGATCACCACCTGAGCGCCGTTGACGAAGTCGCCGAACTGCGCCTCCCAGATCACCAGCGCCTCGGGGGCCGCGGTGGCATAACCGTATTCGAACGCGAGCACGGCCTCCTCGGACAGCAGCGAGTCGATGACCAGGAAGCGCGGATGGTCCGGGTCCAGGCGGCGCAGCGGGACGTAGGTGTCGCCGGTGTTGCGTTCGTGCAGCACGCTGTGACGATGGAAAAAGGTCCCGCGCCCGGAGTCCTGTCCGGACAGGCGCACGCGATAGCCGTCCTGGATCAGGCTGCCGTAGGCCAGGGTCTCCGCGGCGCCCCAGTCCAGCGGCTGTTCGCCGCGCGCCATCTGGCGCCGCGCCTCGAGGATCTTGTGCACCCGCGGGTGGGGCTCGAAGCCCTCCGGCGGGGTCGACAGGTGTTCCAGCGCGGTCGCCAGGCGCTCGCGGTCGACGCCGGTATCGACCGGCTGATCCCAGGGCTGATGCAGGTACGGGCCCCAGTTGGTGCCGCCCGCACGGATCTCGCGGGTGCGATCGCGCAGCAGCGAGTCGGCCACCGCCTCGCCGGCATCCAGCCGGTCGCGGTAGGCGTCGAGGATCTGCTCCTGCTGCTGCGCGTCGGTCAGGCCTTCCTCGATCAGCTGACGGGCATAGCGCTCGCGGGTGGTCGGCAGGTCGCGGATGCGGTGGTACATGCGCGGCTGGGTCGCGGCGGGTTCGTCGGCCTCGTTGTGCCCCTGACGGCGATAGCAGACCAGGTCGATGACCACGTCCTTGCCGAAACGCATGCGGTAATCCAGCGCGATCTGGGTCACGAACACCACCGCCTCGGGATCGTCGCCGTTCACGTGCAGGATGGGCGCATTCACCATCTTGGCGACATCGGTCGCGTAATGCGTCGAACGCGCGTCCTTCAGCGTGCTGGTGGTGAACCCGATCTGGTTGTTCACGACCACGTGCACGGTGCCCTTGGTGGAGAACCCGCGGGTCTGCGACATGTTGAGGGTCTCCATCACCACGCCCTGCCCGGCGAAGGCCGCATCGCCGTGGATCACCACCGGCATCACCCGGTTGCCCTGCCGGTCGCCCAGGCGCACCTGGCGCGCGCGCACCGAACCCTCGACCACCGGCGTCACGATCTCCAGATGCGAGGGGTTGAAGGCCAGCGCCAGATGCACCGCCCCGCCGGGGGTCTCCACGTCGGAGGAGAACCCCATGTGGTACTTGACGTCACCGGTACCCCGATCATCGCGCGGGCGCCCTTCGAACTCGTCGGCGAGCTCGCCCGGCGATTTGCCCAGCAGGTTCACCAGCACGTTGAGACGGCCACGATGCGCCATGCCCAGCACGAGCTCGGTCAGGCCGCGGGCGCCACCGCGCTGGACCAGGGCATTGAGCAGCGGGATCAGGCTCTCCGCACCCTCCAGCGAGAAACGCTTCTGGCCCACGTAGCGCTTGTGCAGGTAGCGCTCCAGGCCCTCGGCGGCGGTGAGGCGCTCGAGGATCGCCAGGCGGGTATCGTCGCCGAAACCGAAGCGCCCATGCGCCGACTCCAGGCGCTCCTGCAGCCAGCGCTTCTCGTCGGTGGCCGTGATGTGCATGTATTCCGCGCCGATGCTGGCGCAGTAGGTCTCGCGCAGGACCTGTTCGATGGTGTCCAGCGGTGCCGGACCGTCGAGGAACAGCGAGCCGGGGTCGAAGGTCATGTCCGGACCCACGCCTTCCAGCCCGTGGTATTCGCGGCTCAGCTCGCGCGGCGCCACCGGGGCCTCGCGCTCCAGCGGGTCCAGACGCGCACCGAAATGCCCGAGGTAACGATAGGCGTTGATGAACTGCAGCACGCGGATCTGCAGGCGCTCGTGCTCCAGGTCGGGGCGATCGGTATGCCGGCGGCGCTCCTCGCCCCGCGCCGGCGCACGCGCCTGCGGTGCCGCATCCTCCAGGGCCCGGAAATAGTCGGCCCAGGCCGCCGGGACCGAAGACGGATCCTCGCGGAAACGCTCCAGCAGCGTCTCGGCAAACGCCAGATTGTCCGGGTGGGGGTCCTGTCCGGAAACCGGTTGATCCAGCCGATGGCGGGATGACATGTCGTTCATGGTGGTCCTGTGACGTCGGGCGTGCGCGCGAAGTTCTGCAGACCTCGACTGTACCGCGTTTGCTACCATGCGCGCATGGACGTCTCTCCCCTTCTTGAAGGCCTCAATCCGGCGCAGCGCGAGGCCGTGGCCGCGCCGTCGCAACCCGTTCTGGTGCTGGCCGGTGCCGGCTCCGGCAAGACCCGCGTGCTGGTCCACCGCATCGCGTGGCTGATCGGCGTGGAGAACATCGCCCCGCACGGACTGCTGGCGGTGACCTTCACCAACAAGGCCGCCAGCGAGATGCGCGGGCGCATCGAGGAACTGCTGGACTATCCGGCCAGCGGGCTGTGGGTGGGGACCTTCCACGGCCTGGCCCACCGCCTGCTGCGCCAGCACTGGCAGGAAGCCGGACTGCCGCAGGGCTTCCAGATCCTGGATTCCGACGACCAGCTGCGCATGGTCAAGCGCGTGCTGCGCGGGCTGGAGCTGGAGGAATCGCACTGGCCGCCGAAGCAGGCCCAGGGCTACATCAACGCGCGCAAGGACGAGGGCTCGCGCCCGGAACACCTGCCGGACACCGGCGACCCGATCGCGCGGCAGTGGGTGCGTATCTACACCGCATATCAGCAGGCCTGCGAGCGCGCCGGGGTGGTGGACTTCGCCGAGCTGCTGCTGCGCTCGCTGGAACTGCTGCGCGACAACCCCGGGCTGCTGGAGCATTACCGCACGCGCTTTCGCCACGTGCTGGTGGACGAGTTCCAGGACACCAACGACATCCAGTACGCCTGGCTGCGGCTGATCGCCGGCGGCAGCCCGGTGTTCGCGGTGGGCGACGACGACCAGTCGATCTACGGCTGGCGCGGGGCGAAGATCGAGAACATCCAGCACTTCCAGAAGGACTACCCCGGCACCCAGGTGGTGCGGCTGGAACAGAACTACCGCTCCACCGCCAGCATCCTCAACGCCGCCAACGCGCTGATCCGCCACAACAGCGGCCGTCTGGGCAAGGAGCTGTGGACCGAGGACCTCGAGGGCGCGCCGGTGCGGCTGTACACCGCGCTGAACGAGCAGGAGGAGGCGCGCTTCATCGCCGAGACCATTGCCAGGCACATCGAGGACGGCGGCCAGCACCGCGAATGTGCGGTGCTGTACCGTTCCAACGCGCAGTCGCGCGTGCTGGAAGAGACCTTCATCGCGCGGCGCCTGCCGTACCGGGTGTACGGCGGGCTGCGCTTCTTCGAGCGCCAGGAGATCCGCGACGCGCTGGCCTATCTGCGCCTGGCCGGCAACAGCGACGACGACCCGGCCTTCCTGCGCGCGGTCAACCAGCCGCCGCGCGGGATCGGCGAGAAGACCCTGGACGACCTGCGAGCGGTGGCCGCGGAACAGGACATCTCGTTGCTGCGCGCTGCGCAGCGCGCGGTGCAGGCGAACGCCCTGCCCGGCCGCGCACGCAACGCGGTGGCGGGTTTTCTGCAGCTGACCGAGCAGATCCGCGAAGCCCTGACCGGGCGGCCGCTGGGGGAACAGGTGGAACAGGCCATCGCCCTGTCCGGGCTGCGCGAGCACTACGCGAAGGAAAAGGGCGAGCGCGGCGAGGCACGCCTGGAGAACCTCGACGAGCTGGTGGGTGCGGCGCGGGCCTTCGACATGGAGGAGATCCGCGAGGAGGAAACCACCGGTGACCGCCTGACCGATTTCCTGTCGCACGCCGCGCTGGAGTCGGGCGAGGGGTCGGCGGACCCCGACGAGGACGCGATCCAGATGATGACCCTGCACTCGGCCAAGGGCCTGGAGTTCCCGCTGGTGTTCCTGACCGGGCTGGAGGACGGACTGTTTCCCAACGCCCGCTCGGTGGACGAGCCCGGCCGCCTGGAGGAAGAACGCCGCCTGGCCTACGTGGGCATGACCCGCGCGGAACGCCAGCTGTACCTGACCCACGCCGAAACCCGCCGGCTGTACGGCCGCGAGGCCTCCAACCCGGCCTCGCGCTTCCTCAACGAGATCCCGGAAGACATGCTCGAGGTCCTGCGCCCGCAGTCCTCGCCGTTCGCCGCCGGACGCTTTGCCGCCGCGCGCCAGAGAACCAGCAGCATGGACGCACGCGCGGAATCGGCCCGCGAAGAGGGCCTGGCGATCGGCACCCGGGTGCACCACGCCCGCTTCGGCGAGGGGCTGGTCACGGCCTTCGAAGGCTCGGGGTCCTCGGCCCGGGTACAGGTCAACTTCGCCGACGCCGGCGCCAAGTGGCTGGTGGTCGGCTTCGCCAAACTGGACGTGCTGGCCTGACCCAAACCCTTCGACCCGTTGTTCGACCCCGAAACCTCCGGTAAGGGCTCCCGCGGGTCTTGCCCCCCAAGGTGGCGGGTGTCGAGGGTGAGGCGCAGGCTGCCTCCTCCACCAACGCCGAGCACCAGACGCAGGGAGGCGTGCAGCACGAACCGCCCGTTGTCCAGGCCGATCCAGAAGGTGGCGCCGCCGCCAACGCCGGCGCGCACCTCGGGGTTGATCCCGGCGGTGGTGAGGGTCTTCCACTGCCCGGCCTCCCGGTGGGCACGGTCCTCGCGGTGGATGCGGGCCAGGGCCTGGTAGCG
>NZ_ATUL01000017.1:0-66485 GCF_000420185.1 Thioalkalivibrio sp. ALR17-21
ACACACAAGGAGGCCAGCCTCTGGCCGATCCGGCACCTGCCGATCCCGCATATCCGTTCGCGGCCGAGGCCGCTCCCACATGCCTGACGAATCCTGTAGGAGGCCAGCCTCTGGCCGATCCGGCGCGGTAGATGGGCCGGACGGGGAATCGGCCGGAGGGCCGGCCTCCCACCGGGGGCAGGGTTCGACCTGCAGGCGGCGAGCCCCCTCGCCGATCCCGCTCAGTCGTCGACGTCCGCCTCGTCCATCCAGGCGAGCTGGATCGCCTCCAGGATGCGCTCGCCGGACCGTTCCGGATCGTCATCGAACTCCGGCAGTTCCACCACCCAGTTCCTCAGGTCAACGAAGTTGACGTTGCGCGGATCCACGTCCGGATGCTCATCCGCAAGCTGCATCGCGATTTCGCTGGTATCAGTCCATTTCATGACCGCACTCTCCCGCTGATCAGTGGTGCTCGGACACCTGGTTGATGGTGTACTTGGGCAGCTCGACCACCAGATCTGCATCGCTCACAACCGCCTGACAGGACAGGCGCGAATCGGGCTCGAGCCCCCAGGCCTTGTCGAGCATGTCCTCTTCATCCTCGCTGGGCTCCTCGAGGCTGTCCATCCCTTCGCGCACATACACGTGGCAGGTCGTGCAGGCGCAGGACTTCTCGCAGGCGTGTTCGATCTCGATCCCGTTCTTCAGGGCGAGATCGCAGATGCTGATGCCCGGCTCGGCCTCGATGGAGGCGCCCTCCGGACAGATTTCCTGGTGCGGCAGAAAGATCACCTGTGGCATGGGTCAGTTCCCTGAGTCGTCGTATTCGGAGACGTTGTGCCCCGCCAGTGCGCGGCGAATGCTGTCGTTCATGCGGCGCGCGACGAAGGCCTCGGATGCCTGCTCGACGCGCTTGCGCGCGGCTTCGATGGCGTCCGGATCCTCGCCCCGGCCGCGTTCTTCGGCCAGGGCGTCGCGGGCACTCTCGATGTTCGCGCGTTCCTCGGCGTCCAGATAGCGGTCGCCGTCGGTTTCCAGGGCGGCGTTCAGCGCCTCCAGCACGCGATCGGCCTCCACCTGCTCCTCGCGCAGGCGGCGGGCCTCCATGTCGTCACGTGCCGCCGAGGCGGAATCACGCAACATCTGTTCGATCTCGGCATCCGTCAGGCCGTAGCTGGGCTTGACCTCCACGTGGGCCTCCACGCCCTGCGTCTGCTCCCGCGCGGTCACGCTCAGCAGGCCGTCGGCGTCCACCTGAAAACTCACGCGGATGCGCGCGGCCCCGGCGACCATCGGCGGGATCCCGGACAGGGTGAAGCGTGCCAGCGAACGGTTGGCGTCCACCACGTCGCGCTCGCCCTGCACCACGTGCACCGACATGGCGGTCTGGCCGTCCTTGAAGGTGGTGAATTCCTGCGCCCGACTGACCGGGATGGTGGTGTTGCGCGGGACAATGAACTCGACCAGCCCGCCCATGGTTTCCAGTCCCAGCGACAGCGGGATCACGTCCAGCAGCACCAGCTCGGTGTCCGGCTTGTTGCCGGCGAGGATGTCGGCCTGTTGCGCCGCGCCGATCGCGACCACGCGATCCGGGTCGATACCGGCGCGCGGTTCGCGGCCATAGAACTCCTGCACGGCCTCGCGCACGGCGGGCATGCGGGTCGACCCCCCCACCAGAATCACCTCGTCGATGGCGTCGCGCTCCAGATCGGCGTCCGCCAGAACCTGACGGCAGGACTCAAGGGTGCGGTCCAGCAGCGGGCGCGCCAGTTCCAGCAGGCCGGCGCGATCCAGCTGCCCCTGCCATTCACTGCCATCGGCGCGCGTCACCCGCACCTTGGTGGTGTCGGCCTCGGTCAGGGCCTCCTTGGCGCGGCGCGCCTCGAGGGTCACGCGGCGCAGGCGCTGCGGATCATTTTCCCCCTGCATCCCGGCCTGCTGCAGCAGCCACTCGGCCACGCTGCGGTCCACGTCGTCGCCCCCCAGCGCGGAGTCGCCGCCGGTGGCCAGCACCTCGAACACGCCGCGACGCAGCTGCAGGATGGAGATGTCGAAGGTTCCGCCGCCGAGGTCGTACACCGCGATGGTGCTTTCCTCACCCTGGTCCAGCCCGTAGGCGACCGCCGCGGCGGTCGGCTCGGAGATCAGGCGCAGGACATTCAGGCCCGCAAGCTGGGCGGCGTCACGAGTCGCCTGGCGCTGGGCGTCGTCAAAATACGCCGGCACGGTGATCACCACGCCTTCCAGCTCATCACCCAGGCTCTCCTCGGCGCGCGCCCGCAGGCTGCCGAGGATATCCGCGGAGACCTCGACGGCGCTCTTGTCCCCGGCGGCGGTCTCGATGCGCGGCACGCTCGAACCGTCTCCGGTCTTCAGCCGGAACGGCAGCTCGCCCGAGAGCGTCGCCACGTCGGATGCCGCGCGGCCGATCAGGCGCTTGACCGATGCGATGGTGTTGTGCGGATCATCGCCGGCATGCTCCGCCGCCTCGTATCCGACCTGCGCACCGTCCGCCGAATAGTGCACCACCGAGGGCAGGATATGGCGACCCTGTTCGTCCGGCAGGGTATCGGCCTCGCCGCTGCGGACCGTCGCCACCAGCGAGTGAGTGGTGCCCAGGTCGATGCCCGCGGCCAGGTGACGCTGGTGCGGGGCGGAATCAACGCCGGGTTCGGTGATCTGCAATAACGCCATCGCGTTCGGCTCCTGATGAAGCTCTCGGTCGGGGGGAATCTTCCGCCGGCGTCGGTTACGACGCCAGCGACTGTCGGGTTCGCTGGAGCTCCTCCAGCAAACGGTCGAAGAATCGCAGCTCGAGCACCCGATCACGGGCATCGTCCGCCGGTTTCTCCGGGTCGGCCAGGGCCGTGGCCACTTTCTCGCGTGCCTCGGCCCGCGCCCCATTCAGCTCGTCGGCCAGGGTATCCAGCGCCGCGGCATCGCCGGCACGTTCCGCATCTTCCAGGCGTTCCCGCCATTCGATCTGGGCCTCGATGAACCCCATGTCCCGGCTGGTGTCGCGTTCGGGATCGAATTCGAACCCCGCCCGCTCCAGGATGTGCAGGGCGCGCCGATAGTCGTTCGCCAGGATATCGTGGGCCTCGTTCACGTCCGCCGCCATCGCCGCGGCCATGCGCCGCGCCTGATCGCCCTGACGCACGAAGCGGTCGGGATGAAGCTCCGCCTGCAGGCGCCGGAAACGTTCCTCCAGGGCATCGCGATCCACCTCGAAGGCGACCGGAAGATCGAACTGTTCAAACGGATCGTTCATCGGCCGACTGTCATCCCTTGTCCGTAGCGAAAACCGGGCCCGCAGGCCCGGCAAAGAAAAGGGGTGAGCGGGACGCCCGTATCCGGACGATCCCGCCGCACCCCGCGCTGGCCCGGTACCTTCAGACGTTGAAGCTTTCACCGCAGCCGCAGCGGGCCTTCTCGTTCGGGTTGTTGAAACGAAAACCCTCGTTCAGGCCTTCCTTGCCGAAGTCGAGCTCGGTGCCGTCGAGGTACACCAGGGACTTGGGACTCACCACCAGCTTCACCCCGTCGACCTCGAACACCGTGTCCGTTTCCTCGACCTCGTCGGCGAACTCCACCACGTAGGCCATGCCGGAGCAGCCCGTGGTCCTCACCCCGAGCCGCACGCCGACACCCTTGCCCCGCTGTTCGAGGAAGTGCCGGATGCGGTCGGCCGCGCTGTCGGTCAGTGTGATTGCCATATCGTCTTCAGGCCGTCTTCTGTTCCGGTTCCTCGGCGCCGTGCTTCTCCTGATAGTCGGAGATCGCTGCCTTGATCGCATCTTCGGCCAGCACCGAGCAGTGGATCTTCACCGGCGGCAGCGCCAGTTCTTCCGCGATCTGCGTGTTCTTGATCTGGCTCGCTTCTTCCAGACTCTTGCCGCGCACCCATTCGGTGAGCAGCGAGCTGGACGCGATCGCCGAACCGCAGCCGTAGGTCTTGAACCTGGCGTCCTCGATCACGCCATCGTCGTTTACCTTGATCTGCAGCTTCATCACGTCACCGCAGGCCGGCGCACCGACCATGCCGGTGCCTACCGATTCATCGCCCTTCTCGAAGCTGCCGACATTGCGCGGATTTTCATAATGATCCATCACCTTGTCACTGTAAGCCATGATGACTCTCCTGTTCGCGTACCCGTGGGTGGATGTTCCGGAACGGCCTCAGTGGGCCGCCCATTCGATGCTCTTGAGATCGATCCCGTCCTGGTACATCTCCCAGAGCGGCGACAGTTCGCGCAGCTTGCCAACTGCCTTGTGCACGATGTCGATGGTGTGGTCGATCTCTTCGACCGTGGTGTAGCGGCCAATGGAGAAGCGGATCGAGCTGTGCGCCAGCTCGTCGTCGCGACCCAGGGCGCGCAGTACGTAAGAGGGCTCCAGGCTGGCCGAAGTGCAGGCCGAACCGGAGGAAACCGCGATGTCGCGCAGCGACATGATCAGGCTCTCGCCCTCCACGAAGTTGAACGACACGTTCAGGTTGTGGGCCACCCGGCGCTCCTTGTCACCGTTGAGGTAGACCTCTTCCATGTCATTGAGGCCCTCCCACAGGCGGTCACGCAGCATGCGGATACGTTCCAGCTCGCTGCCCATCTCTTCGCCGGCGATACGGAAAGCCTCGCCCATGCCGACGATCTGGTGCGGCGCGAGCGTACCCGAACGCATGCCGCGTTCATGCCCGCCGCCGTGGATCTGCGCCTCGATCCGCACGCGCGGCTTGCGGCGGACGAACAGCGCGCCGATGCCCTTCGGACCGTAGGTCTTGTGCGCGGAGAAGCTCATCAGGTCCACCGGCAGCTTCGACAGGTCGACCGCCACCTTGCCCGTCGACTGCGCCGCGTCCACGTGGAATACGATGCCGCGTTCGCGACAGAGATTGCCGATCGCCTCGATGTCCTGAATGACGCCGATCTCGTTGTTTACGTGCATGACCGACACCACAATGGTGTCGTCACGCATGGCGTCGCGCAGTTCCTGCAGGTCGACCAGACCGTTCTCGTCGACCCCCAGATAGGTCACCTCGAAGCCTTCCCGCTCCAGCTGGCGCGCCGGATCGAGCACGGCCTTGTGTTCGGTCTTCACCGTGATGACGTGCTTGCCCTTGCGCTGATAGAAGTGCGCGGCACCCTTGAGGGCCAGGTTGTCGGCCTCGGTGGCCCCGCTGGTCCAGATGATCTCCTTGGGATCCGCACCCACCAGAGCGGCGACCTGTTCCCGCGCGTTCTCGACCGCCTTCTCGGCATCCCAGCCGAAGCTGTGACTCCGGGAGGCCGGGTTACCGAAAAAACCGTCCCGCGTCAGGAACTTCTTCATTTCTTCGGCGACGCGCTCGTCCACCGGGGTGGTCGAGGAATAGTCGAGGTAGATCGGCAGTTTCAGGTCACTCATCACGCATTGCTCCTGTCCGCGGCCGCTACCGTGGCGCCCGCATGATCGTTTTCTTTTCCGTTCGAGCCGTGCACCGTCACCGGATGCTCTCCCTGTTCGCGCGCCTGCACGCTTGCCTCGTGGCGCTCCAGCACTTCCGCCAGCGAACGATTGCTGAGGAAATCATAAAGCTGATCGCTCAGGTCCGCCCACAGATCGTGAGTCAGGCAGCGCGATTCCTTGTTGCAGTTGGCCTTGCCGCCACAGCGGGTCACATCGACCGGTTCATCCACCGCCACGATGATCTCGGCCACACTGATCTCGGCCGCGTCGCGACTCAGCGCGTAACCGCCGCCAGGGCCGCGGCTGGAGACCACCAGCCCCTTCTTGCGCAGCCGCGAGAACAACTGCTCCAGATAGGACAGCGAAAGCTTCTGCCGCCCCGCCACCTCGGCCAGCGAGACCGGGCCCTCGCGGGTATGAGTCGCCACGTCGAGCATGGCGGTTACGGCGTAACGTCCTTTGGTCGTCAGTTTCATGACTCGATGCGCCTTCTTGTTCAGGTTGCTGGAGAGCCTAGCAATTCCTGAGCAAAACGGTCAACTATTACCCTGCTGTTTGCGGGGAGGGATTTCACAGTCATCCGGCTCCAGCCCTTCCAGGTCGCAGGGCTCCAGCGGATGGCCGGTATCCTCGCCCATCGCCTCGCCCGGGTCGATCCCCGCGCGCTTTAGCGCCTGACAGGCCTTCTCCATACGGTCATCCAGCTCGTGGACGCGATCCACGATGCGGTGCAGGGCGTTCGCCACCGGGTCGGGCATGTCCCGGGTGACACCGTAGGCGTCGAAACCCATGCGACTGGCGGCCTGCTGAAAGCGTGGGTCCGGCTCCGGGCGCGGCCCCAGCACCCGCGCCGGAATCCCCACCGCCGTCGCGTCCGCGGGCACATCCTTGAGCACCACGGCATTGGAGCCCACCCGCGCATGGTCCCCTATATGGATCGGCCCCAGCAGCTTGGCCCCGGCCCCGATCACGACCTCGTTCCCCAAAGTCGGATGGCGCTTGCCGCCCTCCCAGCTGGTCCCCCCGAGGGTCACCTGGTGGTAGATCGTGCAGTCATCGCCGATCTCGGCCGTCTCGCCGATCACCACGCCCATGCCGTGGTCGATGAAGAACCGGCGTCCGATGGTGGCTCCGGGATGAATCTCGATCCCCGTCAGAAGCCGCGCAATATTGCCCAGGATGCGCCCCAGCCAGCGCATGCGATGATTCCACAGCCAGTGCGACGCGCGATGAAACCACAGCGCATGCAGACCCGGATACGCCGTCAGCACCTCGAAGGCATTGCGGGCAGCGGGATCGCGCGCAAATACGCAGCGGATATCCTCGCGCAGGGTCTTGAACATGATTCCGGTCTCAATCCTGAGTTATTCGGTAGGGTATCACAGCCGGGAATCCGCGCTCACCGGCCCCGCAGGGTGTGCGTCAATATGCCGCGCAGCAGCCGCACCTCCGAGGCCGTCGGTTCCGCGCGCAGGTACAGATGGCGCAACCGGCGCATGGTGTGGCGCGGATTCTCCGGATCGAGCACGTCGATGGCCTCCAGGGTCTTCTCGTAATGTTCGAACAGACCTTCCAGCTCCGCGTGGGTGGCCGCAGGATCCCGCTCCGCCGCCGAGGCCTGGCGCACCACGGCACCCGACTCCCCGACATCGGCCAGTGCCGCCCGGCGCACCGCCCAGGTCATGATCTGGACGCTGCCGGCGAGATTGAGCGAGGAAAAATCGGGGTCGGTCGGGATGCGGACGAATGCGTGGCAATGGTCGAGCTCTTCGTTGGTCAGGCCGCTGTGCTCGCGGCCGAAGACCAATGCCACCGGCCCCTCGGCCGCCCCGCCGAGCACCCGCGACGCGGCACCGTCGGGCTCCAGCACCGGCACCGAATGGGTGCGCGTGCGGGCGCTGGTCCCCACCACCTGATGACAGTCGGCGACCGCCTCGGTCAGCGTGTCGACCACCGTGGCCCCTGCCAGCACGTCGTCGGCACCGGACGCCAGCGCGGTGGCGTCGGCATGCGGGAAGCGCTCCGGCGCCACCAGCGCCAGGTCGCGCATGCCCATCGCCTTCATGGCGCGGGCCGCGGATCCGATATTGCCCGGGTGGGTCGTTCCCACCAGCACGACCCGGACCCGGGCGGCGGCCCCCGGGCCCGGATCGATCGGTCGATGCTCGTCTGTCCTGGATTCCATGGCGCCCCTGCCCGCTCGCATGCGGGCGCGATTGTACACCGCCGCGCCGCGGGAAGCCCGACCACTTCCAAAGCCCCGATGCGTTGTGTATTGTTCGCGACCTTCGGGGGCGTCCGTGCGCCGGCCCCGATTCCTTCCCAAGCGATGTCGGAGAACCCTCATGCACCCCATGCTGAACACGGCGGTATCGGCGGCCCGCGCGGCCGGACGCATCACCACCCGCGCCTGGGGGCGACCGGACCGGGTCAACACTCGCGAGAAGGCCCGCAACGACTGGGTCAGCGATGTCGACGTCAACGCCGAGCAGGCGATCGTCCAGACGCTGAAGAAGGCCTACCCCGACCACGCGATCCTCGCGGAGGAGGGAGGCAACCAGCCCGGGGCCACCGGCGCCGAACACGAGTGGATCATCGACCCGCTGGACGGCACCACCAACTACCTGCGCGAGATCCCTCAGTACGCGGTGTCCATCGCCCTGCGGCAGAAGGGGCGCCTGGAACACGCGGTGGTCTACGACCCGATCAAGGAAGAACTCTTCACCGCCACGCGCGGCGGCGGCGCCTTCCTCAACAACCGGCGTATCCGCGTGGGGCAGCGCAAGGATCTGTCAGGTGCGCTGCTGGGCACGGGCATCCCGTTTCGCGAGGGGCAGGACCTGGAACGTTATCTGCGCACCCTGCGCCACATGATCCCGGGCACGGCCGGCATTCGGCGGCCGGGTTCCGCGGCGCTGGATCTGGCGTGGGTCGCCTGCGGCCGTTTTGACGGCTTCTGGGAGATGGGCCTGCAGCCCTGGGACATGGCAGCGGGACTGCTGCTGGTGCAGGAAGCCGGTGGCCTGACCAGCGACTGGCAGGGTGGCAACGAGATCTTTCGCAAGGGCGATGTCGTGGCCGGGAACCCCAAGGTCCTGAAAACGATGCTGCAGCGTCTGCACGCTGCGGAGGTGGAGGGACGCAAGACCGGAAGCCCGCACGGCGAAGGCTGAATCGCCCGGGGCGGTCATCGGCCCCGCTCCGCTCCCGCAGCCACGCCCTCATATCCCAGTGGGGCGGGCTTCCTTGTCCGTCCCTGCCCCCCCGAATCAGGGCGTTCTCAGGGCGTCGCATCCTCCTCGTCCGCACCTTCCTTCTTCACCGGCAACAGCACCTGGCGGTCGACCCCCAGCATCAGCGCCGCCGTGGCCGCGATGAAGACCGAGGAATACGTCCCGACGATGACACCGATGATCAGCGCCACCGAGAAGTTCTGCAGAGCCGCCCCGCCGAGGAAGAACAGCGCGAACAGCACCAGCAGGGTCGTCATACTGGTCACGATGGTTCGTGCGAGGGTCTTGTTGACCGCATTGTTCATCACGAACTCGGTCCCCTGCTTGCGCAGGACCCGGAAGTTCTCGCGTATGCGGTCGTACACCACGATGGTGTCGTTGAGCGAGTAACCGATCACCGCCAGGACCGCCGCCAGCACCCCGAGGTCGAACTCGAGCTGCAGTGCCGAGAAGATCCCCAGCGTGATCACCACGTCATGTACCAGCGCCAGCACGGACCCCGCGGCGAAGCGCCACTCGAACCGCACGGCGACGTAGATCAGGATCCCGACCAGGGCGTAGATCATCGCCAGACCGCCCTGCTCGCGCAGCTCCTCGCCCACCGACGGCCCGACGAATTCCACTCGGCGCAGTTCGGCACCTTCCGGGCCCCCGGCCTCCAGCAACTGCATGACCTGATTGGACAGCGCCGCCTCGTCCGGCTCGTCCTCGCGCGGAGGCAGACGGATCAGCACATCCCGCGCGGTCCCGAAGGTCTGGACCTGCGCTCCCTGGAATCCGCCCTCGTTGATGGTTTCCCGGATCGGATCGAGCTCCACCGCTTCCGGGTAGCCGACCTCCACAAGGGTTCCGCCCGTGAAGTCGATGCCGAAATTGATCCCGCGGGTGGCGAGCATCAGCACGGACAACACGATCAGCACCACCAAGATCACCAGGGTGACCCGGCGCTTGCCCAGGAAGTCGAAGTTGGACTCGGCGAAGTTGAGATGCGGCAGCATTCCCCGGCTCCCGGACTTAAATGGACAGACGGGCCAGCCGCGGCTGGCGTCCGTAGGTCAGATTGACGATGGCCCGAGTCACCACGATGGCGGTGAACATCGAGGCGACGATCCCGATCGACAGCGTGATGGCGAAGCCCTTGATCGGGCCGGTCCCGAAGATGAACAGCACCACGGCGGCGATCAGGGTCGTCACGTTGGCATCCGCGATGGTGGTCACGGCGCGGTCGTAGCCCGACGCGATCGCCGCCTGGGGCGACATGCCGTTGCGCAGCTCCTCGCGGATGCGTTCGAAGATCAGCACGTTGGCGTCCACCGCCATGCCGACCGTAAGCACGATCCCGGCGATCCCCGGCAACGTCAGCGTGGCCTGCAGCATCGACAGCACCGACACGATGAACACCAGATTGAGCGCCAGCGCGACGTTGGCGATCACGCCGAACACCCGGTAGTACAGGATCATGAACAGCATCACCAGCACGAAACCGATGATGACCGACTGGATCCCGCGGTCGATGTTCTCCTGGCCAAGGCTCGGGCCGACCGTGCGTTCCTCCACGATCGACATGGGTGCGGCCAGCGCCCCGGCCCGCAGCAGCAGCGCCAGATTGCGCGCTTCGGTGGTGGAATCCAGCCCGGTGATCTGGAAACGCCCGCCCAGCGGCTCGTTGATGCGCGCGACGTTGATCACTTCCTCGCTCTGCGAGCTGCGCATCACGACTTCGCCGTCTTCTTCCTCGGTCTCGATCGTGGTCTCGATGAACACCGTGGCCATCAGCCGGCCGACGTTGTCCGAGGTCACGCGCGAGAAGATGCGGGCACCCTGGCCGTCGAGATTGATGAAGACCGCCGGCCCGCCCGTGTCGTCGGCGATGCCGGACGAGGCGTCTGTAATGAACTCCCCGGTGAGCATGACCTGCCGCTGCAGCAGCACCGGGGTGCCGTCACGCTCTTCGTACAGCCGGGTCCCGGAAGGCACCTCGCCGGTTTCGCGGGCCTCCATGGGATCCCCGCTTTCGGACACCAGGCGGAATTCCAGAGTCGCGGTCGCACCCAGCACTTCCTTGGCGCGCGCGGTGTCCTGCACGCCCGGCAGCTGCACCACGATGCGATGCTCGCCCTGCTGGGCGATCAGCGGCTCGGCCACGCCCAGCTCATCCACGCGGGTGCGCAGCGTGGATATGTTCTGTTGCAGCGCCTGGCGGCGCAGTTCGGTCAGGTGTTCCTCCTCGAGAGTGCCGACCAGCAACCAGTCGTCGTCCTCCCGGCGCGGGGCCCACTCGAGCTCGCCGCGGTATTCACTGCTCAGCCAGCTCTCGGCCTCGTCGCGTTCGCCGTCACTGGCAAAGCGAATGCGCAACTCGTCACCGCCATCCTCGAGCGCGGAGAAGCTCAGGCGTTCCTCGCGCAGGCGGGGACGCAGCTCGTTGGTGTAGCGTTCGATGGCCGTACCGATCACCGCGTTGAGGTCCACTTCCATCAGGAAGTGCACCCCGCCCCGCAGATCGAGCCCGAGCGACATCGGCTGACCATTGATGGCACGCAGCCAGTCGGGTGTGGCCGGCGCCATGTTGAGCGCGACCGTGTGGTTGTCGTCCAGCGAATTCCGCAGGATTTCCGCGGCCCGGGCCTGCTGGTCCGCGGTTTCGAACCGCAGCAGCAGCTGGCCGTCGCGGCGCTCGGCCCGCATCGGGGTCAGGCCCTGGGCACCGAGCACGGTACCGATCACGCCCTCCATGTTCTCCTCGACTTCCCCCGCCATGGGGTTGTCGATCTGCACGGACGGATCTTCGGGGAACAGGTTGGGGGCGGCATAAAGCAGCCCGATCGTCACGACCACGACGATCAGGGCATACACCCACACCGGATAGGAGTTGCGCATCGGCTACGGGCCTTCAGAGGTCTTTCAGGGAACCCTTGGGCATGACGGACTGCACGGACTGCTTCTGCACGACGACGTTCACGCCATCGGCCACATCGACGTGAATGAAGTTTTCGCCGACTTCCGTGATCTTCCCGGCCATGCCGCCATTGGTCACGATCTCGTCACCCTTCGACAGGGACTCGACCATGGAGCGATGTTCCTTGGCCCGCTTGCTCTGCGGACGAATGATCAGGAAGTACATGATCGCAAAGAAGATCACGATCATGATCAGGAATTCGATCAGGCCACCACCGGCGGCCTGGCCTTCCTGCGCGTGGGCGGCGGAAATCAGGAAATCCATGCAGCTTCTCCGTTCAGCAAATCGGTTCGGTCAAACAGGCGGCGCGAATTATGGCACAGCAGGCACGTCCATGCCGCGCCGGTGATAGAAATCCGCCACGAAGGCATTCAGAGCCCCTTCGGCAATCGCCTCGCGCATCCCGCGCATCAGGTCCTGGTAGTAATGCAGGTTGTGCGTGGTCGCCAGGCGCGAGCCGAGAATCTCGTTGCATTTGTCGAGGTGCTTGAGATAGGCCCGCGAGTAGTTGCGGCACGCGTAACACCCGCACTCGGGGTCGATCGGGCGGGTATCGTCGCGGAACCGGGCATTACGGATCCGCAGAACCCCCTCGCGGGTATACAGAAAACCGTTGCGGGCGTTACGGGTCGGCATCACGCAGTCGAACATGTCCACCCCGCGGCGCACCGCCTCCACGATGTCCTCGGGCCGCCCCACTCCCATCAGATAGCGCGGCTGTTCCACCGGCAGCTCCGGCAGAGTCACGTCCAGTGTGGCAAGCCGCTCCTCCTCCGGCTCGCCCACCGACAGCCCGCCGATGGCGTACCCGTCGAAACCGATCGAGCGCAGGCCGGCCGCCGACTCCCGCCGCAGCTCGGGGATCATGCCCCCCTGCACGATCCCGAACAGCGCCGCCGGGTTGTCCCCGTGGGCCTGACGCGAGCGGTCCGCCCAGCGCAGCGAGAGCTCCATGGAGCGGCGCGCTTCGTCATGCGTGGCCGGATACGGGGTGCACTCGTCGAAGATCATCACGATGTCCGAGCCCAGCTCGCGCTGGACCTGCATCGACGACTCGGGCGTCATCAGCACCTTCGAGCCGTCCACCGGCGACTGGAAGCGCGCACCTTCCTCGCTGATCTTGCGCATCTCGGCCAGCGAGAAGACCTGGAACCCGCCGGAATCGGTCAGGATCGGCCCCTCCCAGTGCATGAAGTCATGCAGATCGCCGTGCGCCCGGATGATCTCCGTCCCGGGGCGCAGCATCAGATGGAAGGTATTGCCCAGAATGATCTGCGCCCCCAGCCCCGTGAGTTCCTCGGGGGTCATCGCCTTGACCGTGCCGTAGGTTCCCACCGGCATGAACGCCGGCGTCTCCACCTCTCCCCGCGGGAAGGTCAGCCGGCCGCGGCGGGCCGCACCGTCGCTGCCCAGATGTTCAAACTGCATCGGAAGTCTCCGCGCTCGGCGGCTGATCGCCCGGATCGCCGGGTGCCAGCCACATCGCATCCCCGTAACTGAAGAACCGGTAGCGCTGCGACACGGCATGTGCGTAGGCCGCAAACAGCCGCCGATACCCGGCAAACGCCGATACCAGCATCAGCAGCGTGCTCTGCGGCAGATGAAAATTGGTGATCATGCGGTCCACCACGCGGAACGGATATCCCGGCTGGATGAATAGCCGCGTATCGCCCGTGAACGGCTCCAGCTCGCCACCTGCCGCGGCCGACTCCAGCGCACGCACGCAGGTCGTTCCCACGGCCACCACACGGCCGCCGCGCTCGCGGCAGCGTGCCACCGCCGCGCACAGCTCCGGCGAGACCTCCAGCCATTCCGCGTGCATCTCGTGGTCCGTCGTGTCCTCCACCTTGACCGGCTGAAACGTCCCCGCGCCCACGTGCAGCGTCACCGTGGCCGTCTCCACGCCACTGTCGCGCAATCCGCGCAGCAGGGTGTCGTCGAAATGCAGCCCCGCCGTCGGCGCCGCAACCGCCCCTTCTCGTCGCGCGAACACCGTCTGATACCGCGTGGCGTCCTCCTGCTCCGGCGCGCGTTCGATATACGGCGGCAGCGGCACCTGACCATGGGCATGCAGCAGGGCCGGCAGATCCTGCTCGCCCGCCTTTCCTTCGCCACACAGCGACAGGCGGAAGAACGGCCCCTCGCGCCGGGTCACCTCCACCTCGAAGGCCCCGTCCGCCAGCCACAACCGCACTCCGATGCCCGGAGCCCGGCTCGCACGCACCATCGCCAGCGCCTCGCGCCCGCCTTCCAGCACCCGCTCGAACAGGACCTCCACCCGGCCGCCGCTCGCCTTCTGCCCGAACACCCGCGCCGGGATCACCCGCGTGTCATTGAGGACCAGCAGATCGCCCGGACGCAGCCAGTGCCCGATGTCCGCGAACACGGCATCCTCCGGCTCCTCGCCCTCCAGGACCAGCAGCCGGGACCCGGTGCGCTCCGGCAACGGATCCTGAGCGACCAGCTCGGACGGGAGCTCATAATCAAAATCGGCAACTCGCATGGCGCGCGATCCTACCACGCCCCGGCTCGCGGGATACCGCACGGCCGTATTGCCACACCCCCTGCGTGCGCTACACTACGGGCGCTGCAAGCCGGGATGGTGGAATTGGTATACACGGCGCACTCAAAATGCGCTGGCTTCGGCCTTGTGGGTTCGAGTCCCACTCCCGGCACCAGGCCGGTGTAGCTCAGCTGGTAGAGCGTCTGATTTGTAATCAGAGGGTCGCAGGTTCGACTCCTGTCACCGGCTCCATAAAATCAAGGGTTTGCGGCACATCACCCGCCGCAACACTCCCCGCCTTCCCCTCCGTGGTGCACATCGTGGCGTACAGAAACGGTAGCCAGTTTTTTCGCCCTGCCTTTGGCGCTACGCTCCCAGCATCATCTTCCCCCAGATCCTGAATTCAACCAAGAAGTGCAACGCTACGTCATGCGGCGCGTGCCGATGTCAATCTCCTGAATCCTCCAGGCGGGCCTGTTCGATCAGGACCGGGTAGACGTAACCGGCTCCGAAGTCCCTTTCGAGCACGTAGACCCCTTCCACCCGCACACGGTCACCCGGATCGGCGGTCTGCTGGCTGGTGAGGGTAATGAAGTCGCCGGGCTCGCCGGTGCCGTCCACCAGTCGCAGGAAGTTGCGGCCCATGATGTCCTTGTTGACCTGCGCGATGATGCCTTCCAGGCGCACCGTCTCGCCCTCAAGCTCTTCCGGTGCCTGATTCAGGGCTTCCACGCTGTGGATCTCGTTCGCGGCAACGGCCGTGGCCAGCAGGCCCGCAGCCAGCGGCAGGGCCAGCAGCATGTGGCGGATTCGGATCATGAAGTTCTCCTTTGAGGATCGGGTTCGGGCTGCGCGCCATTTTCGTCCCCGACGGCCGGCGTGTTGCGCCGACGGGCGCGGAAGAAGTCGCGCAGCTGGGTCGCGGCACGTTCGGCCAGCACGCCGCCGGTGACCGCCACGCGGTGGTTGTGGGCCGGATGGTGGATCAGGTCGATGGCACTGCCGGTGGCCCCGGTGCGTGGATCGGCCGCGGCGTACACCAGCCGCGCCACGCGGGCGTGGATGATGGCGCCGGCGCACATGGAACAGGGCTCCAGGGTCACGTAGAGGGTGGTGCCGGGGAGGCGGTAGTTGCCAACACGCTCCCCGGCCGCGCGCAGGGCGCGGATCTCGGCGTGCGCGGTGGCGTCACGGCTGGCGATGGGTGCGTTGTGGGTCGCCGCGAGGGCGTTGCCTTCGGCGTCCACCAGCACCGCGCCTACGGGCACCTCACCGGCTACGGCTGCGGCCTCGGCCTGTGCGAGCGCCTGTTCCATCCAGCGCACGTCATCCTGCTCGCTCATGCGGCGCTGGCGGGCGCGGGCTCGTCCAGCGCCCGTTCGATGGCGCTGGCCAGATCCTGCGGGCGCCGCGTGGGGGCGAAGCGCCGGATGACGCGGCCGTCCCGCCCCACCAGAAACTTGGTAAAGTTCCATTTGATCCGCTGCGTGCCCAGGGCACCGGGGCCGGCCGTCTTGAGGTGGCGGAACAGCGGGTCGGCACCCTCCCCGTTCACCTCGATGCGGGCGAACACCGGGAAGCTCACGCCAAAGCGCAGACCGCAGACCCGGATGGAGTCGGCATCGCCCGGCTCCTGTCGACCGAACTGGTTGCAGGGGAACCCCAGCACCCGGAAGCCGCGTTCGCCATAGCGATCCTGCAGCGCCTGCAGCCCTTCGTACTGCGGGGTGAAGCCGCATTGCGAGGCGACGTTGACGATCAGCAGCACCTCGCCGCGGTACTCGTCGAGCCGCTGCCGCCGGCCGTCGGCGCGGGGCACTTCGAAGTCATACACCGTGGCTTGCGGGTCGGCCATTATCCGTCCGCCTCCTGTCGCGCGAAGGATTGGAGTTCCGCCTCGAGGTCCGTAAGGCTGGCCGCCATGCCGCGGGACAGGGCGGCCACCAGGGCCCGAGGCGAGCGTTGTTGCAGGGCTTCGGTGGCCTCGAAATGCGCCAGCTCGGCCCGGTCAGCGCCACCCAGCCGGGTCCGCAGCCCCACGCGGGCGGCATCGCGGCCGCTGTTCGTATCCAGGTCACCGTACAGGGCCGTGACCAGCACGTGCAGTTCCACCACCGGTTGCCCGGCCGCCCGCGCGGCGCGGGCGTCGTCCACCAGAACCACGGCGCCGTCGCCACGGGTCCAGCGTTCGCGCAGCAGCTGTTCCACCTGTTCCGCCGGACGCAGGAACCATTCGTTGTAGTAGTCCGCTTCGTACTCGTGCGGCCCCAGGCGGTACACCAGCCCCTTCTCGGCATAGGCGGGGGCCACGCGCACCGAGCCCAGCTCCACTGCCACGGGCACGCCGGCATCCGTTGCGGGCGGCCCGGTGTCCTCCGGCAGTTCCAGCAGGAACCACGCCCGCTCCACCGGTTCGCGTTCGGCCAGCAGGCCGCAGCCCCCCAGCAGGAATGCGGCCAGCACCGCCAGCAGTAGCGCGCGTGTCATCAGCGTTCCTCTCCCCGGTTGTCCCGGTCCATGATACTGCGCGGCGGCGGTGCCCCGAACAGGGTACCCGCCGGATTGCGCCGCACGTCTTCCGAAAGGCTGCGCAGGCTGCGCGTGGTGCTCTGCAGCTCTTCCAGGGTCTCCGCCAGTTTCGCCTCGTTCACTTCCACGCCACGATCCAGGCGTTCCACCATGCCCTCGATCCGGGCCACCAGCTCGCCAATCTCGGCCTGTTCCGCGGTGCGCCTCAGCTGACGCATGGTCTCGCGGGTCTCGCCCGGGAGGGCCTGCGTATCAGGATGGTCGAGGAGGTTCTCGACGGATTCCATGATGCGCTCGGCACTGGTGGCCGTGGTCTCCAGTTCGCCGATCAGGTCGTCCGCCCGTCCGGCGATACCCTCCACGTCGATGCTCGAGACGGTGTCGTCGAGATTGACCAGCAGGCTGTTGAGATTCCCCACCACGCCCTCGATATCGATATCGTCGATGCGTTCCAGCAGCTTCTCGGCATACTCAATGAACTGCATCGTGATGCTGGGCGCCGACGGCAGATAGGCGTACTCCGGATCCCAGGGGTGGTCCAGCGGCGGGTGTTCCGCGGGATCGGCGAAGTCCGCCTCCAGGTAGTTCATGCCGGTGATGCCCTGGGCCGCCATGCGCACCCGCAGCCCGGCCTCGACCAGCTGCTCCAGGACATCGTCCTCGAACAGGGCTTCCTGCGGCGTGGTCGCAAAACGGTCCGGCCACAGGCGCGCGCGCACCAGCACGTAGCGCTTGCGTTCCGCCGGGGGCACATCCTGTTCGTACTCCACCGAAGTAAAGCCGAGCCGGGTCACCTCGCCGATCTGGACACCGCGGAACTTCACCGGGGCGCCGACCTCCAGCCCCTGCACCGAGGAATCCATGTAGGTCTCGATCATCATCGACGGTCGGAAGAAATTCCCCGCCGTCGCAATCAACAGGATGATCACCAGCGATGCGAGCCCGCCGAGGATGAACAGGCCCAGCCGGAAATGCTGTCGGGCACTCATGCGGAGGCCTCCTCGCCGTTGGCTGCTTCGTCCTGGTCGCCGCCCAGAAAGCGCCGCACCCAGGGGTGTGCCGACTCCTCGCGCAGGCGTCGCGGATCCCCGTCGGCGACGATGCCCCGGGTTTCCTTGTCGAGCATAATCACGCGGTCGGCGATGGCAAAGATGCTCGCGAGCTCGTGGCTCACGATCACGATGGTCATGCCCAGGCTGCGCGCGAGCCGCCGGATCAACCGGTCCAGCTCGCGCGAGGTAATCGGATCCAGCCCGGCCGAGGGTTCATCCAGGAACAGCACCGAGGGGTCCAGCGCCATGGCCCGCGCGATGGCGGCACGTTTCTGCATGCCACCGGAGATCTCCGAGGGCATGAAATCCACGAACGCGCCCAGCCCCACCAGCTGCAGCTTCGCGCGGGCCACAGCGTCCATCGCCGAACGCGGCAGAGCGGTGTGAACCTCCAGCGGCAGGCGCACATTCTCCTGCAGGGTCATGGACCCGAACAGCGCGCCCATCTGATACATCACCCCCATGCCCCGCAGGATGGCCTCGAAACGCTCGCCGTCGGCGTGGGCAATATCCGCGTCGCCGATCCAGATCCTTCCGGCCTGCGGGGTATACAGCCCGATCATGTGCTTGAGCAGCGTGCTCTTGCCGCTCCCGGAGCCGCCCAGGATCACGAAGATCTCGCCACGGCGGACCTCGAAGTTCAGATCCCGCATCAGCACGAAATCGTCGAAGCCCATGGTCAGGCCTTCCACCCGGATCACCGGATCCGTATCGGACTGCGCCATGCCTCACACCCCCAGGTGATAGAACAGGACCGCGAACAGGCCGTCGAACACCACGATCAGGATGATCGCCGTAACCACCGCACTGGTGGTGGAGCTGCCCACGGCCGCCGCGCCGTTGCCGGTCTGCAGGCCGCGCAGGCAGCCAACGCTGGCCACCAGCAGGCCGAACACCCCGGCCTTGAACAATCCGGAGAACAGGTCCGAAAGCGACACCGCGCCGGTCACCTGGTTGAGAAACGCAACCCACGGGATGCCGAAGCCCTGCAGCACCAGGGCCGCACCCAGCAGGCCGATCAGGTTGGCGTACAGCGCCAGCAGCGGCGCGACCAGGGTGCCCGCCAGCACCTTGGGCACCACCAGGAAGCGCACCGGATCCAGGGCCATGGTCTGCAGGGCATTCACCTCCTCGTTCACCTTCATGGTCCCGATCTCGGCGGCGAACGCCGCCCCCGAGCGCCCCGCCAGCAGGATCGCCATCATCAGCGGGCCCAGCTCGCGGAACAGCGACACCGCGACCAGATCGGCCACGAAGATCTCCGCCCCGAACTGACGCATCGCGATCGCCGACTGGAACGCCAGGATCACGCCCATCAGGAAGGCGATCAAAGAGACGATCGGCAGGGCCCGGAACCCGGCAACCTCGGCCACGCGAAAGGTATCGCCCCAGCGCACCTGCCGCGGATGCCGCAGCGCCGCCCCCAGGGCACGGCCCAGTTCGCCGATGAACGCCATCTGCTCCCAGCCCGCGCGTCCCACCTGTCCGACCGCGTCCGCCCAGCGGCTGCGCCAGTCACTGCGGCCCTCACCGCGCGCGGGCGTCACCGCATCCAGCTCACGATACGGAGCCAGCTGCTCCTCGACCATGCGCGTGGCGCCGACCAGCTCCAGCGTCACCCCCCCGGCCGCGGCATCCCGTTCCAGTGCGTGCAGCAGGGCGGCCCCGGCGCCGTCACAATAGCTCAGACCGGTGACATCCACGGGCAGGGTCCCGCCCCCCGCCTCGCGCGCCAGCAGGCGCACGCGGTCGCGCAGCGGGCCCCAGGACCGTTCCACCGCGGCGGTGTCCAGACTGCCCGACAGGCGCAGACCGGGGGACGGCCCGTCTGTGGCATCATGTTGGAAGGCTGGCCGCTGGGCCCCTGACGCTGTGTCCATGCCGTTTTCCCGACTCGTGCGCGACCATGGTAGCCGCGCCGGAGCGCGGGGGACACTCTGCAGATACAGGGGAACCATCCGGCCGCTACAAACTCTTCTGCAACTCCCCCATAACGCGAGAATGCCATGTCTTCGGGAACGGACGCCCTGCAGCGGGTAGAACAGGCCCTCAACCAGATCCTTCTCGGCAAGCCCCGCGCCATCCGTCTGGCGCTCACCTGCCTGCTGGCCAACGGCCATCTGCTGATCGAGGACCTGCCCGGCGTGGGCAAGACCACGCTGGCGCACGCACTGGCGCGCGCGATGAACCTGGACTACCGCCGGGTCCAGTTCACCAGCGACCTGCTCCCCGGCGACGTCCTCGGCGTGTCGGTGTTCGAACAGGGAAGCGGCGAATTCCGCTTTCATCCCGGGCCAATCTTCACCCAGGTGCTGCTGGCCGACGAGGTCAACCGCGCACCGCCGAAGACCCAGAGCGCCCTGCTGGAAGCCATGGAAGAACGCCAGGCCAGCGTGGAAGGGGCGACCCGCGACCTGCCCGAGCCGTTCTTCGTGATCGCCACCCAGAACCCCGAGGAGCAGGTCGGCACGCATCCGCTGCCGGAGTCGCAGCTGGACCGGTTCCTGATGCGCATCGAACTCGGTTACCCCGACCCAAGGGCCGAGCGCGCCCTGCTGGAACGCCGCGGGGACACCGGCCACCCGGCCCCGGACACCATGGCCACGCCGGAACAGCTGGCCGAGTGGCAGGCATCCGTGGATGCCGTGCACGCCGATTCCAAGGTGCTCGACTATCTCCAGGAGCTGGTGAGTGCCAGCCGCGATACCGCCCGCTTCGCCCACGGCCTGTCGCCGCGTGCCGGCGTGGGCCTGCTGCGCGCGGCACGTGCCCATGCGTTCCTGGATACGCGCGACTACATCACCCCCGACGACATCGCCCGGGTCCTGCCGGCGGTGGCCGGCCACCGCGTACGCGCCCGCGAGCCGCAGGATCCCGCCCGCACCGTGGAGGCCCTGCTGGAATGCGTGCCCAGCCGCTGAACCGCCGGCGACGCCTGCGCGGCGCCTGGCAGCGCCTGCGCGACGACGCGATCCGCTGGATCAACCGCCGCCACGCGCACGACGGCGAGCATGCGCGGCTGGGCCGCGACCGCATCTACATCCTGCCCACCCGCGCCGGTTACACCCTGCTCGGGATTATCCTGATCATGCTGCTGGGCTCGATCAATTACGCCAACAACATGGCGTTCCTGCTGACCTTCCTGCTGGCCGGGATCGGGCACAACGCCATCTGGTACACCCATCGCAACCTGCTGGGACTGGAGATTCGCCCGCTGCCGATCGACCCGGTGTTCGCCGGGAGCGCGCCCGAAGCGCAACTGCGACTCCATGAAACCGACGGCCGGGGACGCGAAGCCATTACCGTGCGGGTCGGTGCACACGCTTCCGAACCGGTCGCCATCCCCGCGGGTGGCCGGAGCGATGCCCGCATCGTGCTGCCGGCCGTGCCGCGCGGGGTCTACCGCCTGCCGCGCCAGCGCGTGGACACGCGCTTCCCGCTGGGGGTCCTGGAGGCCTGGAGCTGGCTCAATCTGGACGCCGAGATCCTGGTCTATCCGTCGCCCGTGGACCCGGGCCGGGCCCTGGCCGGACACGGCGACGGCGACGAGGACACCGGCGCCCGCGGGCAATCCGAGGAACCGCCCGACCACATCCGGCCCTACCGCCCCGGCGACCCGCCCGGCCGCATCATCTGGAAGGCCTATGCCCGCAGCGGCAAGCTGCATGTGCGCGAAAGCCCCGGCGGGGTACAGGACGACCTCTGGTTCGACTACGACGCCCTGCCCCACGGCGACACCGAGACCCGCCTGTCGATGCTCTGCCATCAGGTGCTGGAGGCCCATGCGCAGGAGCGCGCCTGGGGCCTGCGTCTGCCGGGCCAGCGCATCGACCCCGGCCAGGGCCCGGAACATCGTGACCACTGCCTGCAGGCGCTGGCCCGTTATCGCGCCGCCCCGGCACCCCTGCCGCTGGAGGACGGAGCATGAGGGAGGGCTGGCTCACCCGCCCGGCCCCGCCGCGCGAGGAACTGCGCGGGCTGGGCATCGCGCTGATCGCCCTGCCCGTGGCCGCGCTGCCGCACGCCTGGTACCAGCCGGCCTGGGTGACCCTGCTGATGGCCCTGGCCGTGCTGCTGCGCGGCTGGGTGCACTGGCGCGGGACCCGCGCGCCCTCGCTGTGGGTGATGAGCCTCCTCGCCCTAGGTGCCGGCGCCATGACCCTGGCACATTACGGCACCCTGTTCGGCCAGGAGGCCGGGAGCGCGCTGCTGCTGGTGATGATCGCGCTCAAGCTGCTGGAGGCGCGCAGCCGACGCGACGTGGTCATTGCGCTGTTTCTGGGTTATTTCGTCATCGTCACCACGTATTTCTTCGACCAGGCTTTCTGGATCGGGCTGTGGTCGCTGCTGGGGGCGCTGCTGCTGACCGCGGCCCTGGTGCAGCTGCACGCCGCCCGCCCGCTGACGCCCGGTTATCTGGCCCGCCGCGCCGGGACCATGCTGGTACACGCCCTGCCGTTCATGCTCATCCTGTTCATCGTCTTCCCGCGCATCGAAGGGCCGCTCTGGGGCGATCGCGAGGACCGGGACGACACCGCGCAGACCGGCCTGTCCGACCAGATGAACCCCGGCGACATCGCCGAACTGCTGCAGGACGAAACCGTCGCCGCCCGGGTCGAATTCCACGGCGAGATCCCGCCGACCCGCGCACAATACTGGCGGAGCATGGTGATGACCGACTTCGACGGCCGCCAGTGGCGGGCCGATCGTGGAGATTCGTCGATCGAACGGCCCGCGGTGGAGGGCGATACCGTCGACTACACCGTCACGCTGGAACCCACGCGTTCCCGCTACCTGCCGGTTCTGGAATATCCCGCCCGCCTGCCCGACGATGCCGAGCTGCGCGCGAACCATCAGGTCATCCGCGACCAGCGCATCACCGGGCGCATCCAGTACACCGCCAGCGCCGACCTGACGCGCCCCCCGGGCAGCGACGCCGACACTCCCGCCCTGGATCCCGAGACCCGCGAGCGTGCGCTCGCACTGCCCCCAAGCGCCGCGCCGCAGGCCCGCGCCCAGGCCGGGCTCTGGACGGCCACGCACGACGACCCCCGCGCCATCATTGAAACCGCCCTGGCGCGTTTCTCCGGCGAACCCTACCGCTACACCCTGCAGCCACCGCAGACGACGGGCGATCACACCGATGCGTTCCTGTTCGATACCCACGCCGGCTACTGCGAACACTACGCCTCGGCGTTCGCGGTGCTGATGCGGGCGGCGGGCATCCCCGCGCGGGTGGTCACCGGCTATCACGGAGGCGAGTGGCGCGAACGCGGTGGCTATCTGCGCCTGCGCAACGCCGACGCCCATGCCTGGAACGAGGTCTGGATCGACGGCGAGGGCTGGCGGCGGGTCGACCCCACCGCGGCGATCGCGCCGGAGCGCATCGAGCAGGGCCTGCAGGGCCTGTCACCCTCCGAGGGCGAGCAGACACCGGACTTCCTGCGCCGCGAGGGCCTCTCCTGGCTGCAGCAGGCGCGCTTCGAGCTGCAGGACTGGCGGGAGTTCATCGGCTTTCGCTGGGAGACCTGGGTGCTGGCCTTCACCCCCGAGCGTCAGCAGCGGCTGTTCGAGCGCTTTGGCCTGGACCCGCGCGACTGGCGCAGCGTGCTGATCGCGCTGGGGGTCAGCTTCGGCACCCTGGCCGCCGGGGTCGCGCTGTGGCTGCTGCTGCGCGGACGCGAGCGCCGGGATCCGGCGCAGCGCGCCCTGTACCGGCTGTCCCGGCGCCTGCGCGGTGCGGGCCTGGCGCACCAGCCGCACGAGAGCGTGGATGCCTGGGTCCGGCGCGTGGCGGCCGCGCGCCCGCAGGACCGCGAAGCCCTGGAGGCCTTCGCCCGGCACTACAACGCCCTGCGCTTCGCGCCGCTGGACAGGCAGGGACGACACGAACAGCGCCAGGCCCTGAAGGCCACCCTCGCCCGCATCCCGCGGCGGCGGCCGGCCACGGACACGGACTCGGACGCGCAAACGCCTGCCGACACCCGGCTTTGAGCGGGGCTCCGGGTCAGGAGCGGAGGGTCAGCGGGCTCAGAAGGTATTGGCCACCGAGGCCACGCCCGGCGCCCGCGAGCGCACCAGGCGTTCGACCACGTTCTTGAGATCCAGGGTGGAACGCGGGCAGCCGACGCAGGCCCCCTTCAGGCGCACGCGCACGGTGCGCCCGTCCAGCTCGACGAACTCGATGTCGCCGCCATCCTGCATCATGATGCGCCGCGCCTCCTCGATGGCCTCGCGCACCGCGTCCTCGTCGATGGGACCGTCGGCCGGCACGTCGGCCTGTTCCCGCGCCGCATGGGTCTGGGCCCGGTCCAGGCGCAGTGCCAGCTCCGGATCGAGCTCCTCGATCGCGTCCAGCTCTTCCTCGCTGTAGACGTGATCCGGGTCGTCCTTCAGCAGGTGCGACACGTCCACCATGACCTGTGCGTTGTCGGGACGCGTTTGATCTCCCGCCATGATCCGGCCTCCGCTAGCTCGCAGTGCGGCCAGTATAGCAACGCCGCGCGCGATCACGTCGCGAGGCCTCACCGGCTCCCCGGCTTCCGCCGGACCCGGCGCGGGCCAGCGCAGGCGCATGCGCAACCGGCGCAGGTCGTCCGCATCCACCCGCCCCGGGTACAGCCACAGGGTCCCCGGGCGCCCCCCTCCAGCGGGGTGATAGCGCAGCACCACACGGGTCGCGAACACCCGGGTGTCCGGCAGGATCTCGATATCGTGGATGCGTTCCTGGCGCAGGCCCTCGGCGGTGGCCAGCCACCAGCGCCCGTACGCGGTGCAGCCCAGCCAGTCGAAGTCCGGCTGACGGCCACGCCGGGACCAGCCGAACGCGGCCGCCACCAGGACGCCCGCCGCCGGCCATGTCCACCACACGCCGTAGACCAGCGCGTACAACACGACCGCGGTGCTCAGCAGCACCTGACCGGCGAGAATCCGCCGCGCGAGCCGCGGGTCAGGGTGCAGGCGCAGCCGCAGCGGCGGCGCGGATGAGCGGGGCAAGCCGGGCTATCCCGGCATCCGCGGTGGTCTGGCGGCCCATGACCACCTCGTAGAGCACGTTGTCGGGATAATCCAGCAGCCGTTCGAAGGCATCACGACCCTCCTGGTCCAGTTGCGCATATCCCTGCGCGAGAAACTCCCCTAGCAGCCAGTCGTTCTCCAGCATCCCGCGACGGCAGCGCCAGCGAGTGCGGCTGTCGGGTTCCATCACAGTGACCTCTTCAGCATGGTGCGGCGGATGTCGCTGATCGCCTTCGCCGGGTTCAGGCCCTTGGGGCAGACCTGGGTGCAGTTCATGATGGTGTGACAGCGGTACAGCTTCCAGGCATCGTCCAGCCGCTCCAGCCGGTGCTCGGTCGCCTCGTCGCGGGTGTCCTTGATGAAGCGCGCCGCCTGCAGCAGCGCGGCGGGGCCGAGGAACTTGTCCGGGTTCCACCAGTACGACGGGCAGGCCGCCGAACAGCAGCCGCACAGGATGCATTCGTAGAGACCGTCCAGCTCGTCGCGGTCGGCCGGGTCCTGCTTGCGCTCTACCTCGGGCTCCGGGCTGTCGTTCACCAGCCAGGGCTCGGCGGCCCGGTACTGGTCCCAGAAATTGGTCATGTCCACGATCAGGTCGCGGATCACCGGCATCCCCGGGAACGGGCGCAGGGTCACCGGGGTGTCGAGCTCCTCCAGCGGCGTCACGCAGGCCAGTCCGTTGGTGCCGTTGATGCTCATGCCGTCGGAGCCGCAGACCCCGTGCTGACAGGAACGCCGGAAACCCAGCGAGTCGTCCTGCTCCTTCAGCAGCAGCAGGGCATCCAGCAGCATCATCCCCGGCTCCACCTGCTCGTCGGGCAGGGTGAAACGCTGCATCTTCGGTAGCGTGTCGGTCTCCGGGTTGAAGCGGTAGATCGAGAATTCCATCAGTAGGTGCGCTCCTTCGGCGGGAACGAGGCCACGGTATTCGGCCGGGTCCGCACCGGCTTGTAGTCGAGGCTGTCGTCCTCCAGCGAATACAGGCTGTGCCGAAGCCACTGCCGGTCGTCGCGCTCGGGGAAATCGATGCGCGAATGCGCGCCCCGGCTCTCCTCGCGCCCCAGCGCGGAGCGGATGGTGGCGATCGCGCAGTCCATCAGGTTCTCCAGCTCCATCGCCTCCACCCGCGCGGTGTTGAAGGTGGGGGTGTGGTCATGGATCACCGCGTGGTCCAGGCGCCGGCGCAGCTCCCGTACCTTCTCCACACCCTCGCGCATCACCTCGTCGGTGCGGAACACCGAACAGTGGTCCTCCATCACCTTGCGCAGTTCGCGCTTGAGCCCGTCCACCGACTCGGTTTCGCCGGTGCCCGAATCGCGCCGATCCCAGCGGGCGAGCCGGGCCATGGCCGCCTCCACCGCGGATTCGTCCAGCGGACGGTGATAGCGGTTCTCCTCGAGGTATTCGAGGATGTGATTGGCCGCGGCGCGGCCGAACACCAGGATGTCCAGCAGCGAGTTCCCACCCAGCCGGTTCGCCCCGTGGACCGACACGCAGGCGGCCTCGCCCGCGGCATACAGCCCCGGCACCGGGTCCTCGGGCGAGTCCTTGACCGGCGCGACCACCTGCCCGTCGCGGTTGGTGGGGATCCCGCCCATGCTGTAGTGACAGGTCGGGAACACCGGGATCGGCGCCTCGATCGGATCCACGTTGAGAAAGGTCTGGCTGGCCTCGCGGATCCCCGGCAGGCGCTGCATGATGGTGTCCGCTCCCAGATGGCGCAGGTCGAGGAATACGTGATCGGCGTTGCGCCCGCAGCCGCGGCCCTCGCGCACCTCGGTGGCAATCGCGCGCGAGACCACGTCGCGCGAGGCCAGGTCCTTCGCGTTCGGCGCATAGCGCTCCATGAAGCGCTCGCCGTCGGAATTGATCAGGTAACCGCCCTCGCCGCGCGCGCCCTCGGTGATCAGCATCCCGCGCCCGGCGATCCCGGTGGGATGGAACTGCACGAATTCCATGTCCTCCAGCGGGATCCCCGCGCGCAGGGCCATCGCCATGCCGTCGCCGGTGTTGATCAGCGCGTTAGTGGTGGTGCGGAACAGCTGCCCCGCCCCGCCGGTGGCGATCAGCGTGGTCTTGGCCTCGATCACGATCGGCTCGCCACTGAGGATCTCGAACGCCAGCACCCCCAGCACGTGCCCCTCGGCATCGCGCAGCAGGTCCACCGCGAAATATTCGTCGAAGAAATGCGTGCGTGCGCGCAGGTTCTGCTGGTACAGCGAGTGCAGGATCGCGTGGCCGGTGCGGTCGGCGGCGGCACAGGTGCGCGCGGCCTGGTCCTGGCCGAAGTTCTGGCTCTGCCCGCCGAACGCACGCTGGTAGATGTTGCCGTTGTCCAGGCGCGAGAACGGCACGCCGAAGTGGTCCAGCTCGTAGACCACCCTGGAGGCGGCGCGGCACATGTATTCGATCGCGTCCTGGTCGCCCAGGTAGTCGGAACCCTTCACCGTGTCGAACATGTGCCAGTGCCAGGAATCGGGCAGCACGTTGGCCAGCGCGGCGTTCACCCCGCCCTGGGCCGCCACCGTGTGCGAGCGCGTGGGGAACACCTTGGACACCACGGCCACCTTGGCCTCGGCGTTGGACAGCTGCAGGGCCGCCCGCAAGCCGGCCCCGCCGGCCCCGATGATGAGGGCGTCGAACTTGCGCCGGGTCACGTTCATGAGAGCCATGCCTTGAACAGGATTGCGAAGGCCCACAGGCCAAGGACCAGCAGGCCGGTGGCCGACAGGGTCAGCACCGTCAGGCGGATGCCGAAGGGATGGACGTAGTCCATGATCACGTCGCGCAGGCCGATCCAGGCGTGCAGCAGCAGGGCCAGCACGCCCAGTGCAGTCAGCAGCCCGACCACCGGATGCCCGACGAAGGCGATCCAGAGGGCATGATCGGCCGGCGGGAAAAAGACGAAATAACCCAGCATCAGCACGGTGAACACGCCCAGGTACACGGCCGTGATCCGCTGCAGCAGCCAGGCCCGCTGTCCGCTCAGGAGTCTCACAGCCACAGTCCTCCCCAGACGATCAGGGTGGCGACGACCCCCGCGATCAGGGCCTGGCGCGCAGTGCGCAGCGACCCCTCGCGGTCCTCGCCGATCCCGAATTCCATCGCCAGATAACGGATGCCGGCGAACAGGTGATGCAGCAGCCACCACAGGACACCCAGCAGCACCAGCAAGCCCAGCGGGTGACCGACCCAGCCGGCCACGCGGGCAAAACCCTCGGGTCCGGACAGCGAGAGCTGCAGCAGCCACAACAGCACGGGGATCGCGAGAATCAGCAGCACGCCGGTCACGCGGTGCAGAATCGAGACCACGGCATTCAGCGGAAACCGGATTCTGCGCAGATCGAGGAAAACGGGACGAACCGGTGACCGGGGCATGCGACCTCTCGCTCGGATGGGCGACATAAGGGATCCTGACACCCGACACGGCGTTCGTCTACTATCGGGCCGCCAGGGAAATGCCGCCCCCGCGGCTACAGGAGATGCGTAATGCGCGAAGACTGGAAGAAACACCTTGTCGATTCCGGTGCCGAATTCGAGGGCGACGAGCTCGTCCACTACGGCAACCCGGAGCGTGAACGGCAGATGGCCGTCAACGGCGATGTCATCTGCGACCTTTCCCATCGCGGGCTGCTGGAGATCCGCGGTGCCGATGCCACCGAATTCCTCCAGGGCCAGTTCGGCAATGATATCCGGCAGGTGGACGCGCGCCACGCCCAGCTGTCCAGTTACGCCAGCCCCAAGGGCCGCACCTATGCGGTGTTCCGTGTCCTGCGCACTCAGGACGGCTATCTGCTGGAGATGCCGGCGGATCGCGTGGAGCCGGTCGCCAAACGACTGCAGATGTTCGTCCTGCGCTCCGACGTGATCATCGAGCAGGCCGGCGACAGCCGCATCCGCTTCGGCCTGTCCGGTCCGGATGCCGAGAAGGAGCTGCAGGACGCCCTGGGCGCCTGTCCCGCGGAGATCCACGAGGTCGTGGAAAAGGACGGGGTGACGGCGCTGCGCGTGCAGGGCGTGCACCCGCGTTTCGAACTGTTCGGCGGCTTCGACGCGATGCGCCGGCTGTGGGACGCCCTCAATGTGCGCGGCGCCCCGGTGGGCCCGCACGAATGGCAGCTGCTGGACATCCTCGCCGGGATCCCGAGCGTGGTCGAGGCCACCACCGAGATGTTCGTGCCGCAGATGCTCAACCTGCACGCCCTGGGCGCGATCAGCTTCGACAAGGGCTGTTATCCGGGGCAGGAGGTGGTCGCGCGCATGCACTACCTCGGCAAGCTCAAGCGGCGCATGTTCCGCCTCGCGATCCAGGATGGCGAACCCCCGACACCGGGCATGCCGGTGTTTCGCGCCGATGGCAAACCCGACCAGGCCGATGGCGAACTGGTCGCCGTCGAACTGCACCCCGACGGCCAGTATTCCGCGCTGGCGGTGCTCAAGGTGGACGCGGCCGAGGCCGAACTGCGCTGCGGCTCCCCGGACGGCGCGCCGGTGACGCTGTGCGACCTCCCCTACGACGTTCCCGAAGGGGCCTGACGCATGCGCTTTCTGTTCTTTTTCTTCGTCCTGATCCTGCTGGCGCTGTGGGCGGCGTTCTTCAGCCGCCCCGACAATCCGACCCTGTCCAACTGGCTGTACGCCCTGGCCGGGGTGCTGGCGATCCTGTTCCTGATCGGCTACCTCCGACTCGACGGGGTGATATAACTACGCTCCTAAAGGATTGAAGTAACCGACACACCTTTCCCAGTTCCAATCACCTTGGCATACTTGCGAACATATTGAGACAGGAGTCCCGCCGATGTCGGCCACCACGCCTCAGGTTTCCGCGGTTCGAATTCTGATCGTCGACGATGAACCCGACATCGTCGAAGAAATTCAGGAAAGCCTGGAGGCCGACGGCTACTCCTGTGAGCCTGCTTTCAGTGCTCGGGACGCTCGCAGCAAATTCAGCGAGGATCCATCGATTGGTATCGTCCTGACGGACATCAAAATGCCTACCGAGGACGGATTCCAGTTCATTGAATGGCTCCTGGATCAGCACGAAGGCGATCGGATTTTCGAGACGGCCGTCATTACCGGTCATGGTTCTCACGACACCGCAATCCGGGCCCTGCGAGACGGCGTACGCGATTATTTTCAGAAGCCGCTGGACCTTCGGGCCGTATCCGCGTCCATCCAGCAACTTGAGGATCGGGTTCAGAAGCGGCGCGACGAAACCCGCTCGGCCCGGATTTCTCCTCAGCTGGATTCTCTCGACCACGCCATTGCCAGTGTTTCCAACGACCTCGCAACATTGAGAAACCAGCTGGGGCTCCCGACTCACACCCCCGAGAGCGGATCCGGCCCCGAATCCAATGTGAACCTCGATCGGCCCGAGTTTGACAAGCTGACCGCCCGCCAGCGGGAAGTTGTGGCGCTGGTTGCCAATGCCTACAGTAACTATCAGATTGCCTACGAGCTTGGCATTACCGAGAACACCGTCAAGTTGTACGTATCACAAATCCTGCACACATTGGGCCTATCGAACCGCACCCAGCTCGCGCTTGCCGCAACCCGCCACCCCCTCTCCTGATACGTCGCCCGCTTCTATCCGGCGGGCAACTCGATACGGAAACAGGCACCCCTTTCCTGATTGGTCACCGTTATCCGCCCCCCCATTTCCTGAATGATTCCGAAACTGATGGACAACCCCAGACCGGTCCCTTTCCCGACCTCCTTGGTTGTGAAGAACGGCTCAAACATCCTCTCCTGAACCCCTTCGTCGACGCCTCCCCCCGTATCCGAAACCTCCAGCAAGATAGTCCCGCCATCATCCGTGCTTACCAGTCGGATCCGGATCGAGTGTCCGGACTCACTTCCAGAAGACACGATGGCATCTCGTGCATTGACCATCAGGTTCATCAATACCTGTTCCAGCTGATCACGGTGACCTAGGACGTTATCCGACCCCTCGATCTCCGTATCGAGCCGCAGATCAATGCCATTGTTTCCAAACTGCTCCCGTACCAGGACCAATGCGTTATCAACCGCCTCCCGCACAGAAAAAAGAACCGGGGTCCGGTCGCTGCGCCGTCCGAACATCCGCATCTGGTCGATGATACTCGCGGCCCGCGATACCTGCCCTTCGATTCGGTCGATCTTGGCCAGCAACAGCTCCGGGTTCTCCTCCCCGCTGTCCAGAAGCCGCCGGGCATTGTGGGCAGCCATGCGTATGACATTGAGGGGCTGGTTGATTTCGTGCGCCGCACCGGTGGCCATTTCTCCGAGCGTCGCCATCTTGGCGGCATGAATCAGCTTCTCACGCGCCTCCCGAATCTCCGTGTTGTCTCGTCCTACGGCCTGCACCTCGACGAGATCGCCCCGATCGTCGAAAAATCCGCGTTCGGACCACACTACCGACCGAACCCCGAGTCCCGGAAGGACCATCTCCATTTCATGATCCACCGTAGGGCTTGAGGGGCTCAGTCCGGCGAGACGCGTCCCCAGCTGTCGGATTTCGTCTTCACCGAGAAACTCTGGCCACGAATGGCCCTCCGGGCCTTGCTGGTGGTCAAAACCGAATGCATCCAGGAATGCCGTATTGGCGAAATTCAGCTTCAGATCTGCGCCGAACCGCACGATAAATACGGGGACATCCTCCACGATAGCCCGGTAGCGACGCTCACTCGCATAAACGTTGGCCTCGAACGATTTTCGCTCAGTAATATCCAGAAGGATCCCCACCAAACGACTGTCCGTCCCGAAGCCCGTACGGCGGATTTCCTCATAAACCCAGGAGTAATTGCCGTCCGCATTCCTCAGCCGATACGCCCCCTCGAAACGACCTTCCGACTCCAGCTTTTCCAACCGCTCACGCACCACGGAAAGATCGTTGGGGTGAGTCCTGGACGCAAGGCTGGCGGTTTCCAGACAGGACGGATCCTGACTGCCAGTAATGCTCCACAACGAGGCACTCGCATGCGTTATGCGCAATCCTCCGGCCCCCAGATGGCCCAGATACACCAGGACCGGGGCCGACTCCAGCAATGCCGCGAACAGCTCACTCGTTTCCTGGTGACGCCGGTCTCCTTCGTCACGTGCACTGACATCCGTAACCGTTCCCCTCCGCACATGGCCGGAGCCATCACCAAGGGCACATACTCCACGGAAACGCAAACGCAGGGAGGACCCTTGACCGCCTCCCGCAGCCCTGACAGTCAGTTCGGCCGGCGCCATTCCCGCTGACCCGCACAGCGACTCGACCCAGGCCTTCAGGCGGCTTCGATCTTCGGCGATCACGCCAAACGCCTCGGCCAGATCCGGGCCTTCGGGATCGGCAGCCAACCGACGGGCCTCCGATGAAAGCCAGAGTCGCCGGGCCTCGGGGTCAAAAGTCCACGACCCCATCCCTTCGACCCTTTCAACCGCATCCGCATGGCTCTCCGTGAGCGAAACCCGCACAGTTTCCTGACGCGCCGCAAGAATTCCGCCCAGCATGGCGGCAACCGGGGCCAGACCTGACGACCACGTAGCCCAGTCCGCCCGATCCGACAGCGACTCTACCAGCACGGCCCCCCATTCCCTTCCGCCGGCCAGTAATGGAAGCAGAACCAGCGACCGTACACCACGGCGTACAAGCACCCTGCCGGCACAGTCTCCGCGCGAACCTTCCAGAAAAACCACACGACCATGTTCGATCTCGCCGCGTACGGCGGCGCACTCCAGAAGACGCCGGGGTTCATCCGCTCCCGTCGGCGCAACCATGCCTTCATGAAGCATCCAGCTTCGTTCAATCCGCCCACCCCCCCGGCCCTGTTCCTCTCGTACCACAAGCAGGGCCCGGTCCGCGGCCATCATCCGCCCCAGATCCGCCAGTACCCGATCCAGATAACGCCCTTCCGCCTGCCGAACGAGCGGCGTCACCATCATCGAGCGGATCAACGCATCAATCGCGTTCCGAGGGTCTTCTCCGTATTGCCGTACTCCTTCAACAGACTCTGCGTCCATCAGCATGCTGTTCTCCTGCCCGGCCGGTCCGGCACAGGCCGCTTATGCCCCTGTCATCGCCATCCGATCGCAAAACCAGTCCGGCACGCACGCTTACCCGTCACAACCATCCGCGGAATGCACCTGCAAGTCTTTTTCCATTAGCAGCCTTTCCGCGCGCTCCAGCGCGGAAAACAGCGAATCGGGATCCACCGGTTTCTCCAGAAAATCCGTTACGCCCTGCCTCAGCGCCGTGATTGCCGTGTCCTTGCTGCCGTGCCCTGTCACCATGATCACCGCATGAGCGTCGCCGAAGTCACGCCGAATCGACTCCAGGATTGCCATGCCGTCCTCGCCCGGCAGTCGCAGATCCAGAAGGATGATGCGGATTCCCGGGTGCTTTCCGAGAACACTCCGCGCCCCCGCACCGTTCGCCTCGTGCCACACCTGATAACCACCGGCCTCCAGGGCCTCCCGCAACTCCTCATGGATATCCGCGTCATCATCCACGAGCAACACCTTTTTCAAATCGTCCATCGTCCCCTCCTGCCTACATGTCAATCGAAGCCTGCGCGCGTAAATCCCCCGGCATTCTGGGCACAGGGCCGATCCCCGGCAGTTCGATGGGCACCAGCAAGGGCGCCTGCGCATAGTCATAGGCAATCGTCACTTCCAGCACGTCCTCATCCATGTCTGCCGTGATCTCGAAATCCCCCGGAAACAGCGCCAGCATCCGGGCGTCTTCCATGATGCGCTCGGCATGCTCGGCCGCCAGCGCCTCCATCCGCTCCACTGCATCATCCGCCGCCGGATCAATCTGGATGGCAACCCGTGCGCCTTCCGCAGCGGCGGTGTGCATGTTCTGCATGAGCAAGAGGGGAAAGGAATAAGACACAATCGCGTAAAACACCGCGAAGAAAATCACGAAAGTCAGCGCGAATTCGATCGCCACCGCCCCGCCCTGACGCGACCTGCGGCGTCCATGACGCATCCTCGCAAACGCCTTGTTCGATTCCATCCGGTCTCTCCATCCGCGGCGCGATGAGCGTCACCGCACCAGATCAACGCCACCTTCACGCAACTCCACCACCTGGACATCCATTCCGCCAACCTTCACGCCCAGAATATCCAGGAGCGGGTCGATGAGAATTTCGCCCACCACGTTGAGCAGTGGCGCCACGACGTCCGCCAGCAGGGCGCGCAGGATCGGGGTTACCACAACCGCCAGGACCTCGTTGACCAGATCCGCGACCCCGCATAACAGCCCCCCGAGAAGCCCGTCGCACACTTCCCCTTCAAACGTGGGGAGGACACGGACTTCGAGAATTAGCTCTTCACCCAGGGTCTCCACCGCGTGCCCCAGTGAATCCCCCACGCCGGACGACGTGGATAGCGGCTCCGTGGGCAGTTCGGACCGATCGGTCACCAGGAATTCCAGGGTCTCGGGTCCGCTCGACCCGACGGGGACCTCCGCCTGAAGATCCACCTCGGCCAATCCGAGGATCTTCAGCCGGGAGGGTTCCAGTTCGTCCGAATCGCTGCTGGCGAACCGTCCGATGTGCACGCTGGCGAGTCCGGGCAGAGCCCCTACATCCACGCGGGTTCCATCCCCGTTTCCATCCGGGCACGAGACCCCTTCGAGCCACGCTTCGCCCTGAGCGGCCTGAACCGCCAGTCCCAGATCCAGTTCGATATCGTGATTCAGCCCTTCGCCATCCTCCAGTCCGCCCAGAATGCCCAGCCCCAGGTCCACCTGAATTCTCGCCTGAGCCGTCTCCAGATGCGTCCGCCACCGGTCGGCAGGGGCATCGCCGGCCGAACTCCCGGGCACGACACCCGGTGGCCCGATCGCCATCTGCGGCGGTTCGACCAGCTCAATCGACACCCCCGTGTCGACCACGGCCAGTCCGGGCACATCCACCGGCAGTTCAAGTTCCAGGTTGAGGGCGTCCTCCCCGGTGGCCGTCAGGGCCGACATCAAGATGAGCTCCAGCACGTTGAGCTCGGCATCCAGGGCAGCCTCCGGGTCTGAGGGCGCTTCTACGTGAAGCAAGTCCCCGAGCTCCAGCTCGAGCTCATCGACTCTCAGGCCGAGCAGTTGCTGTTCCAGTACCGAGAGGTCCACATCCGCCACGTCCTGCCGGTCCACCGCCGAGATCGACGCCTCGACCAGCTCCAGGACCGACACGCTGGTGGTCAGCAGTTCGTCGACCGTCCCGACCGCCAGATCCACGCCCGCGACCCTGAGGTCGTCGGCAAGCTGCAGCAGGGTGATCGACGTATCGGCCAGCCCCCGGTAGGCCACCGCATCGAGATCGAGATCGCTGCCCAGCAGTTCGTTTAAGAGCAGATTCAGCAGGACCGAATCTTCAGCGGAGATCCGTGCCGCCCAGGAACCCGCGGAGATTCCGGCCATGTTCTGGCGCTGTGCCACGGCCTCGGCCGACAGGGCGGTCGTCCCGCCCAGCAGCCCCCCCAGCACGACGCTGGAGGGCACCTCCTCCGTCGCCACCACACGCACGGCCTCCGGCACCTCATCCGGGTCGCCACTGCCGAGCTCGAATACCCGAAGTCCGTCCACAACTTCGAGCGCCCCCAGCTGCACCTGTCCGTCATCGGCCCTCAGGTCCCCGGAAAAACCGTTGCGCTCCGCGCTCCGCTGCGCACGCTCAGCCGCATCCACCGACGTGGCCTGGCAGCCAGTGTGGTGACGGGCAGTCTCCAGGGCCGCCATGTCCGCAATCCGCTGCAGGCTGCGCTGTTCCATGTAAAGGCGCCCCGCATCGATCGCGAGCGCCATGGTGAGCATGACCAGCAACAGCACCAGCGCCGCCATCAGTCCAATGGCACCGCCCTGATGCCGCGATGTTCCTCGCCGGCGGATGCCGCTTCCCGAGCGCAACGTGAACATATGGCCCCCGACGCGGCTCAATCCGCGCTGAACGAATCCCGATCGATGTAATGCGGCGGAATGGGGTGGCTGAAGCTGTCCAGATAACGCCGCAGTGCCCGGGTCCGTGCCGCTTCCGACAGTCCCTGAACATGGCCGGAAGCCTGCTCGCCGCCGCGCTGCATGGACAGCCAGTCGCGGGTCCCGGCCGACGGGGATGAATCAACCCCGGCATCCGCCACTGCCCGTGAACCGACCTCAGTCCCGGCCGTAACAGGCCCGGCCATCATCCCCATCACGAGGAACAGTCCGCCGCTCACCACCGAAAACACGCTCAATGCCTTCATCACTCCACTCCTTCGTTCGGGATTCCGAGTTCAAACTCGTCGGCCGTGCCATCCAGAGGCTGCCCCAGGATGATCTCGCCCTGTGCCTCGAGACGAGTGGCCTCGAGCCGATCGACGCGATCGTTCAGGCGGGACACCATCTCCGCGTCCGCCCCGTGTTCGCGGACCAGGTCATCCAGCGGCCGAGTCTCGCCCCGACTCAGGTACAGGAGCATGAGGTTCTCCAGTGCTCTCGAGCGCCCGTCATCCAGTTCCAGGGCGGTCCTTAGCTCGAACTCGGCATCGTGGTCTTTTCCCAGCAACATCAGCACGAACCCGTAATCATTCCGCACCTGCGAGACGTTGGGCAGCGCCATCCGCGCCTCGCGCAGGTGCTCCTCCGCCGCTGCATAATCCGCCTCCCTCAGGGACAGAATGCCCAGGCCATGATGGGCTGCCCCTCGGTGGCAAGGATCATTCTTCACCTGCCTGAAGGCATCCCGTGCATCCTCGTGGCCAATACGACTCAGTATCTGGCCACGGGCTAGAACCACCTCGTCGTGCTGCGTGCCCAGGGCATCAAGTTCGGCCAGGGCCGCATACCAGCGGCCCTCCATCGCCTGCTCCTCGGCCATCTGCATCGCCATACGCGTTTCGGTCCCCAGATCGGAGGCACAGTCCAACGCAGCAGTATGCTGCTCAGCTCCATCGCCACCGCCCGTGGGCAGCGCCGCACAGCCATGCAGCAGCAAGGACGTCACGATCACCGCCAATAAACCTGCAATCCGATGTCGCGTTCTATCCATCACCGACTCCCCCCAGTGCGTCGATCAGGCCAATGAATCCTGGCGCCGCCAGCACCGCGAGCAGGGCCGGGAACAGAAACAGCATCATCACCACGCTCATGCGCGCCGACATCTTGTTCACCCGCTCCTGCACCCGGGTCCGCTGACGGTCTTCGATCAGTTGCGACAGCCGCTGCAGCGGTGCCTTCACATCCCCGCCCTGTTCCACCAGCTGTTTCAGGATCAGGACCGCATCATCCAGCTCCGCGACTTCCAGTCCCTCTGCCATGTCACCGAGGGCCTGCGCCAGCGAGACCCCGGTGCCAACCTTCTGCAGGACCACGTCAAGCTCCGCCGCAAGATCCGGGATCAACGCGCGGCTCTCCGTCGCCACCACGCGCAGGGCCCCGTCTGCCGACTGTCCGGAATCAAACAGCATCCGCAGAAGCTGAACCATTACGTTGACCTGATCGCCGATCCGCCGTCCGCGCTCGTTCGCCACCGCCGCAATCACCCGCCGGGGCAACATCAGTGCCGCCAGTCCACCGGCCCCGAGCACCAGAAGGTCGCCGCCCTCAAGGCCATCCCCGGTGGCGGCCAGCAGCAAAAACAGAACAGCCACCAGGACGATCGGAGCGAACTGGACCATAAATGCGGTGGTCCGCCGCTTCGCCGGCCGGATCAGACCTGCACGCCGCAGAAGCCGCGCCAGCTCCGGGTCCGAGCCCCGCAATCTTGCGACCAGCCCCGCAGCCGACGGGCGTGTACGGGTCCTTTCCGGGCGTTCCACCCCAGCGGCCGAGCCGTAGTTCACCGCTTCCGCCCCCGTTGTTCCTTCCAGGCGCGCGGTGATGGCGTCGCGCTCCCCGCTCCCCTGCCACCAGAGCCATGCCGTCATGACACCGCCGCCCAGAAGCAGCAGGACCGCCATCAGTAGCAACCACATGCCGAGCGTCATCACATACCCCTCAAAGACTTCGCAGCATGCGCCAAAGGATCAGGACGCCCAGTGCCTGCCAGACGATCGCTCCCGCGAGGACCGCGGTACCGGCGGTGCTTTCGAGCATTGCAGCGTAGTAGTCAGGATTCATGGAGACCGTATAGCCCGCCAGTCCGATCGGCAGCACCGCCAAGACCAGCGCGCTCACCCGCGTCTCGCCCGTAAGCGCACGCAATTCACGGCGCGCCTGCTCCTGCTGCCGGAGCATGCGCACCACCTGCTCCATCAGTTCCACGGCACTGCCGCCGTAACGCATGTTGAACTGGACCCCCAGGGCCAACAGCCTCAGCGGACGCAGATCATAGTCCTCGGCGACACTCTCCATCGCCTCGCCCAGACTCACGCCCAGATCGACCTCCCGCACGACCCGCGCCAGAACCTCCCCCAGCGGGGCACGCATCTCCGCCGCCGCGCCCGTCACTGCAGCCGGGAGCGTCCGGCCGGCCCGCAGACTCCGCACCACGTGTTCGGCAAATCCGGGAAGCTGCTGCTGGAGGAATTCCCGTCGCCGCCGGGCCGACCAGGTCAGCACGGCGTAATTCATCCCCAGCCCCGCGACAATTCCGCCCAGCAGACCCGGCCAGCCTCCCAGCACGCTGCCCGTCAGGATCACGAGCAGCCACAGCGCCGCGAGCGCGGCGGCAGGAAGGCGGCTTTCACCCATTCCGGCCCGCAGCCACAGCCGTTCCAGCCCGGACCGACGACGCGTCGGATCGCCGTTGGCCCCGCTCCCCGCAGTCCTCAGGCGTTCATCGATTGCCGCGTTGTCTACCCGGGTCCAGCCCGCACGCAGCACCAGCACACCCACGGCAAGCATCGCCACCGCCGCTCCCAGAAACAGGTATCCCTGAGGTTCCATCATCGCCCCCTCCCCTGGCCTGGCGCTCCCGGGGCCATCCCTTCAGTTTCTCCGCAGCTTGCCGGACGCCGGCGCACCTTCCCGGTGCACGATCCGGTCGTGGGCACGGTCCAGCTCGAACAGCACGTTGGTGACGTAATGACCGTCACGCACCGACACCACCTCCGCGACCTCGCTGATGCAGCGACGTCCATTCGGCAACCGCACCAGCTGAACGATCACGTCGACGGCCGCACCGATCATCTGCCTCACGGTCGCCTCCTGGATCTGGCGACCGGCCATGCCGAACAGGGCTTCCATGCGCAGCAATGCATCACTGGCGCTGTTGGCATGAATCGTGGACATGGAGCCGTCGTGGCCGGTATTCATCGCCTGCATCATGTCCATCACCTCGTCGCCGCGGACCTCACCCAGCACGATACGATCAGGACGCATGCGCAGGGCGTTCTTCACCAGATCGCGCGCCGTTACTTCGCCGAAACCCTCGACGTTCGGAGGACGGGTTTCCAGACGAACGACATGGCGGTGGCCCAGCTGAAGCTCCCCCGTATCCTCAATGGTGACGACGCGCTCCGAGTCGCCGATGAATCCACTCAGTACGTTCAGAAGGGTCGTCTTGCCGGTGCTGGTACCGCCGCTCACCAGGATGTTGGCTCGCCGCTCGACGGCGTTGCGGAGGAAGGACAGCAGTTCCTCGTTGAGCGTGCCGTAGACGACCAGGTCCCTTCCCTGAAGAGGGTCTGCCTTGAATTTGCGAATGGAAATGGAGGGCCCGTCCATGGCGACCGGCGGGATAACCGCGTTAACCCGGCTGCCATCCGGCAACCGCCCGTCCACCATCGGGCTCGCTTCATCCAGCCGGCGACCCAGCGGAGCGAGAATGCGTTCGATTACCCGGCGCACATGGGCGTCATCAATGAATCGCCGATCCGTCTCCTCCAGACGTCCTTCACGTTCCACCACGATGTGCTGGGCACCGTTGACCAGGATTTCCGACACCGAGGGATCAGACAGCAGCGCCTGAAGCGGCCCCAGCCCGGTCAGTTCGTCCACCAGATCTTCGGCCAGTCGGTCGAGATCCATCTGGGTCAGCGGCAGCTGATGCCCGGCGACGTACTGAGCAACCTTCTCCCGTACGTATTCCAGGACTGCACCTCGCACCCATGACGAGAGTTCCACCTCATCTTCCTCGATGGACTCGACCAGGTACCGATGTAGATTCAGCTTGAGATCCTGCTCGTCCCCCTGGTCGCGTACCGCTACCCCTCCGCGGGCCCCCCCTATCTTCATCCGTTCCTCCTGGTCATGCCGCGCAGCCACTCGCGGACCCCCCCGGGGCGGTCACCCTGGTGGGCATCCAGACGGCGGATCAGCGTCCGGATGCCCGCAACCAGGCTGTCCCGCGGCGCCATCTCGAACAGACTCTTGCCCAGATTGATCGCCCGCATCCGCTGCAGACCATTCCCCGGGAGCGTTGCCAACAACGGCGCCCCGATCCGTTCAGCAACCGTATCCGCATCAGGGGCCAGCCGTGACTGAACACGGTCAACCACCACGCGCAACGAGCGGATCTGCGTCCCGGCCGTGCGCATCTGATCCAGGCGTTTCACGTTCTGTCGGAAACTGGGCACGCTCTGGTCCACCAGCTGCAGCACCTCATCGGCATTATTCAGCATCACATGGAGGAAGGCGCCCTGCGGAAGCCCCCCCAGATTCACGACCACATGCGAGTAATGACGCTTCAGGGTGCCCAGCAGCAGATACAACTCGGCGGTGGAAACCTCTTCTTCCCCATCGCCGTCTTCCGGGATGGACAGCACGTGGACCCCCGAGCAGTCGGACGGCAACGCGCTCTCCAGCAACGTCTGGTCGAGGCGCCGGAGGTTGCGCATCGCATCAAAAAAGGTGAAAGACGACTCCAGACCGAGGAGCGTCAGGCAATCACCGGACGGCACGCCCAGATCCAGGAGCAGCACCCGCGAGGACGGTTTCTCGTGCCGCAGACCAACCGCCAGATGGGAAGCAATGAAGGCATTCGACAAATCGGGGCGGGCGTTCATGACCGCCCACACCACGCCCCGATCATCGCGATCATCCTGCTGGACCGGAACACGATCGAGTGCCCGGCGCACCAGTGCCCGTACCTCGCTCGCCCGGGTCCCGACCGCGAGAAAGTCACGTGCACCGGCACGCATCGCGGCCAGCAGCTCGTCGCGTGCATTACCGTCACCGACCGCGATGACGGTCAGCATCGGCCGCGCGGCCGTGATCCCCTCAATCAGGGCCGAGGCACGATTCAGGTCACCCGCCGTCACCCCGACGAACATCACCCGGGCATCGCCGAGGTCCAGCAGCCCCAGCACCTCGTCGAGCTGATCCGATTCGGCCGGAACAACTGCGCCGAGGTCACCCAGACTCATTTTCAGCCACTCCAGCTCGCGGCCACCCAGCAGACTCGCCACGAAACGGGAAGGCGCATCCAGTCTCGGTTCTTCCGTCATCACCGGGCCTCTCCGCTGTCGCTCCGGAGACGATCGAAGCTGCCATCCTCCAGGAAGAACTGCTCCGCCGCATTCGGCGAATACTCCCGATACGCCTCCCCCGGGAGATCCGGAAGATCCGCGTCTCGCGACATCGGCTGCACCAGATGCGGGGTCACGATCATCAGCAGTTCTCGATCATCCTCTTCCACCATTGAGTTGCGGAAAAAGGCCCCGAGCACCGGAATCTCTCCCAGTCCCGGCAGGCGATCCACCTGCGACGCGGTACTGCTGCTCACCAGCCCCGAAATCACGAAACTCTCGCCGTCCCCCAGGGAGACCGTCGTATCCGTTCGCCGAACCCGGATACCGGGCACCATGGTCCCCTCGATCTGCACACCCGACGACTGATCCAGCTCGCTCACCTCCGGGGCCACCTTGAGCGTAACCTGGTTCTCGTCGATCACCGTCGGTGTCAACGAGACCCGAACGCCGAACTCCTTGAACTGCACGTTCACCGAATCGGACCCCGACGTCGGGACGGGAACCGGGAACTCGCCACCGGCGTGGAACGTCGCGTTCTGCCCGCTCAGAGCGACCAGACTGGGTTCGGCGAGGGTGTAAGCGAAATCGCTGGATTCCAGCGCGTTGATCAGCGAGAGGAAACGGTCCCCGCCTCCGCCATAAAAGATATTGAACCCATCTTCCGACCCGGGGATGCCCGATGAGGCCCCGGCAATCCCGCCGGGCACGCCACGACCATCCACGACCCCCGGGGTACCGAACAGGAAGTTCGAAGAACCCCGGCGGCCCAGGAACGAAGCCCCGAGTTCCCGCAGCTTGGAACGGCTGACTTCCACCAGCCGGATATCCGCCTGCACCTGCATCGGGAGATCCGCCACCTCCTCGCGGCTATGTTCACGCTCGTGAACTTTCAGCGCCTCACCGGCGGATACCGTCACCAGCGAACGTTCCGGATCAGGGTTGCAGGACGTCCAGACGTACAGCGATGTCAGGCCGCTCCCCACCCCCGTCACCAGGACTTCGTTGCCATTCACTGCGGCCACGTCCGCCACCGCGTCGTCGCCGACTGCGACTCTCTCGATCCGCGTAGGAAACTCAATCCTTTTCTGGGTGCCTTCATCCATATGCTGCATGTGCGGCATGATCTCGTTAACGCGATCACAACCCGCTGTTGCCGGCGCCGCCACCGCCCACGCCAGCGCAGCCACCGCCACCAGCTTCATCATGCGCCGGGGCCCGGGCGCGCCGGCCGGCTTCCCTGTCATTGCGTGCATCACTACCCCCTCACTGCTCGGATGGTTGAATCGCTTCGGAATCACCGCCACGGTGCAAAAATACCGGCGGCGGCTCCGGCGCGCCGGGTTCGGACTCCTCGCGCCGCGGTTCCGGCCGCAGATCGTCCAGCGCCAGCAGACCGCGGTCCCCGTCTTCGTCTTCGGGTTCTCGCAGCACGTCCAGGGTCAACGGATCCTGCCGCTCGCGCTCGTCGTATTCGTCGAAGGCTTCGCGGTCGAAGTCGGGCCGCCGTTCCACCGCCGGCCGCGCGGCCAGACGCAACGAACCGGCATGATCAGCCAGCATCAGACGCGTCGCCTCCTCGTCCGGCACCGCCAGCACGGCGGTACTGGCTCCGCGACGCCGGCTGCCCTCGTCGTCCTCGTCACGATCGACCACGCCATCGGCCGGGACCGCGAGATCCTTGCCATAGGCCAGTACACGGAGATTGCGGTGGGCATGCTGCGCCGATTCATCGACATCGGCCCGCCGTTCGCCCGGCAGATGCAGGAGCACGTCCACACGATCGCCCGGCCGCAGAAAGCCGCCGGCGCCCGTCTCATCATTGACACTGATGGCCACGGCCCGCTCCCCCGGCCCCAGCGAACGGGTCAGCTGACTCGCCCGTGCAAAGCGCGCTTCCGTCAGGGGCTCGTGAGCGCGCACCCGACTCGCGAGCATCCGCCCCACGACCTCTTCCTTCTTCCCAAAGGCGAGGGGCGGCACCTCGCGCAGGCGTTCCACGTGCAGGTCCTCGGCCCGTACCAGCTCGCCCGCGGCCAGATCCCGGCTGGCGAACACCACGTCCACCCGGTCCTCGTCGACCGAATCTTCAGCGTCCGCTCGGGGGTCCGGCTCTTCTTCCTCACGAGCCTCGACCTCCGGCTCGCTCACGGCCGGCGTGGTGGACAACTGGATCCCCAGCCAGCCCAGCACCAGCGCCGCCGTGAAAAACACCACGGCCAGCCCCATCAGCAATCGGCTGCTCATCAACTCTTCTCCTTTTGCCTCGTTCCGGCGACATGTCCCATGCCCCGCCGACATGGCCGGGATGACCGCACGGACTCCACGCCCCCCCCCAACACCGTCGCCCCGCCGAATGGCATACACGATGGTTTCCGCATCGCGGCGGCGGCAATCATACTTCCAGACTAGTTACTTCGTAAGCGTTTGCTTATGTACCTTTCAATTTATGGGTATTTGCCCCGGACAAGCCGCTCGCCGAAATTCCTTACGGGTTCAGCATGAATGGAATAACCCACCCGTTAATTGTGGACATCAAGGAGTACGCCATGAAGTATTTCATCCGTAACCTCTGGAACGACGAAGAAGGAGCTTCTGCCATCGAATATGCGTTGATCGCCGCGTTGATCGCCGTGGTCATTGCAGGTGCGGTGACCTTTGCTGGCGAAGAAATCGAAGAGATGTTCAATACCATCGGCGATGCGATTAGCGGCGCTGGAGATTAGTGACGATCCCGCAACGACGTGCGTCCTGAGCCACGATGTGGCCCTTACTGACAGCCATCGGCCTTGCCCTGTGGGCGCTCGCCTGCGCCGCCCTCGACTGGCGTGAGCGACGCATCCCCAACGCCCTGACGGCCCCCGCCATGCTGGCGGGGGCCGCCTATGTGGTGACGTTACAGTTCACCCTGCTGGGCCAGGCACCCTGGACCCATGGGCTGGGCGGCATCGGTCTGGCACTGGCATTCGCCCTGCCGGGCTACCTGCTCGGCAAGCTGGGTGGCGGCGACGTGAAGATGTTGCTGGCGGTGGCCCTGCTCGGCGGGTTCCCCGCGGTACTGGCGGCCGTCCTCGGGGCAGGCGGCCTGGCGGTATTCTTGCTGGGTACCACCCTCGCCGGACGCTCGGCCGCAGTCAGCACTCTGCCCCTGCCTGCCAGCGTGCAGCGGCTCGGTCGCGGGGTCGCGACTGCCGATCTGCGCCGCATCCCGCTGGGGGTCGGCTTCGCCGCCGGGCTCGTCGTCTACGCGTTCGCGCTGGCGTGGCCGGCGGCCTGAAGGCGCCCGGGACCATCGGGGCGCGTATTCCTAAGGGGGCGGGAACCAGTCCAGCGGTGAGGATTCGGCTCGGCGGCCGGGCAGATCCTCCGGGCCCTTGAGGGGCAGCCAGTCCGAATCCGCCTGGTCCACGTACAGCACGCGGCCTTCGCCGCGCCCGGCGGTCCACAGCACCTCGAATGCGTCACGGCTTACATGCCGATCACCGCGCGCGGGGTCAGCGAGGCGTATGTTCTCCGCATCCACTCCGCGCAGCACGACATAGTGGCCCAGCTCACGCGAGCCCTGCAGATGCAGAATCCCGGGCCGTCCGACACGCCCCAGCGTCGCGGTATCCAGCGCATAGCCATGTGCCCGCAGCCCCAGGCCCGCCGCGCAGCGCCGCAGTCGATCCATGTCCACCGCCTTCCGGGTACCCAGTTTACGCAGGATGCCGGCCTCGTCCGCGGGCTGACCCAGCACCTCCCGCAGGAGGGTTGCCAGGGCCGCCGCGCCGCAGGTGCGAGCGTGGGTCTGCCGCACTACCCGTTCGCCGCGGCTCATGCCCACAACCGTGCATAGGCAACGGCCACCACCGCGATGATGGCCCAGACCAGCAGCATCAGGCCCGCAGCCTGCCCCCGGCTCAGGCGGGCGATCTGGTGCAGCAGCACATAGATTAGCCCGAAGGTCACGAGCACGGCGATCAACCCCATCACCGGAACGGGCCCGAGGATCAGCGGTAACATGATGATGATACTGGCTGCATGAATCTTCAGCGGCGACTCGGTCCGGCCGAGGACCAGAGCCAGAACCACCCAGACGCTGGCCGCAAGCAGTACAGAGAACGAGACCGCCGCCTGCAACGCCTCAAGGAATTCCTCCACGGGCGTCTTTGCACCGGCCAGCAGGCTGAGTGCAGTGTTGAGCACCACGATCACAAGCAGGAGCCCTACCCCCTGCAGCCATTCCGCGACGCCTCCTTCGAGCTCTTCCAGCACCCCCAGAGGGCGGCGCACCAGTTTGCTGTAAAGTGATGCCATGTTTCCCTCGCGTCATTGGTCCAACTAGTCGTAGCGCAACGCTTCCATCGGGGACAGCGTCGACGCCTTCTGCGCCGGGTAATACCCGAAAAAACCGCCAATCGACGCCGAGAACAACACCACCGCAAGAACAATGAGCAAGTCGAGCTCCGGCGTCCACGGCAGAAACTGCGCGACCAGCAGCAGCGAAAGGCCGGCCAGCGCCAGGCCAATCAATCCGCCCACGACCGTCAGCATCGCCGCTTCCCCGAGAAACTGCATTCGGATCCGTCCGGCCGTCGCGCCCACGGCGCGCCGGATCCCGATCTCGCTGACTCGCTCGCTGACCGAGGCCAGCATCACGTTCATAACGCCGATTCCACCCACGACGAGGCTCACTCCGGCAATGCTGACCAGAATCCAGGTCATCGCATCAACGATGCGCCCGGCGAGGCTCGCTATCTCGCCGAAATCGGTCACGCTGTGGGCCGCACCGTTACGTGCCAGGTTGCGCTTCGCCGACATCAGATACAGTTCAATCGAACGCTCTACGGCGTCCTTGTACTCGCGGTCCGCCTCCACGAGGATGTGCTGCACGTGCTGCACCCCTTCCACCTGCCGCTGGACAAAGCTCACCGGCACCAGCAGTTCGGTATCCTGCCCGTCGCCCAGAGCCGCATCCTCGCGTTCTTCAAGCACCCCGACCACCTCGACCGAGCGCTCCTGAAACTGCACGACGCGCCCCAAGGCCGGTCGATTACCGAACAGACGGTCCGCCAGTTCGGCACCTATCACCCCGACCGCCGAACCCCGGTTTGCATCGCTCTCCGTCAGGCCCCGCCCACGCGCGATTTCCATGTCCCGCATAGCGAAGTAACCGGGCGTTGTTCCCACCATCGTGCCCACGGCGCGCCGGTCACTGCGCCGGAGCTCGCCACGGATCTGATAGACCGGGGCCGCATCACGGACATGTTCGATCCCGGATGCGATCTCCTGCGCATCCCTGGCATGCAGGCTTTCCGCGATCCGCGGATCGAAGAATGACGTTGGATCTTCGGGGTTCCCGGGGGTCACCACCAGCAGATCCGACCCCAGCACCTGCACCTGGGCCTCGATGTAGTTCTTGGCACCCAGACCAATGCCGATGAGTGTCACCACCGACCAGATGCCAACCGCAATCCCCAGAATGGTGAGTGCAGAACGGACCTTGTGCTCGCGCAACAGGGCGAGCGCATCCCCCAGGCTGGTCAGGAACTCGGCAAGCCGGACATGCATCAGCGGATGCCCTCCCCGACCGGCGGAACCCGTCGCAGCTGCCCCTGTTCTAGCCGATAACTGAAAGTCGCCCGCGCAGCCAGGTCCATGTCATGGGTCACGAGAATGACCGCCAGGTCCGGTTCCTGGCCCTGCAACGTTTCGATGATCCGCATCACCGACGCACCTGTTTCCGGATCCAGGTTGCCGGTCGGCTCGTCCAGCAGAAGGATCCGCGGGCGCACCGCCAGCGCCCGCGCAATCGCCACCCGTTGCTGCTGTCCCCCGGAGAGCTGACGCGGTCGATGTTCGGCATGCGAGTCGAGTCCAACCTGACTTAGCGCGTGTTGCGACCGTTCCGTTTTCTCCCGCGGCGTCAGATCGTCGCGGTAATCCAGCGGCATCGCCACGTTGCGCAGTGCGCTCATGCGGTCCACCAGGTGGAAACGCTGAAAAACGAATCCCAGAACCCTGCCGCGAAAGGTGGACAGGGCCTCGTCCGACAGGGACGACGTTTCCGTGCCTTCCACCCGCACCACGCCGCGGTCGGGGCGTTCCAGACAGCCCAGCACGTGGAGCAGCGTGGACTTGCCGGAGCCGGAGGGACCGACAATCGAGACGTAATCCCCGCGCGCCACCGTGATGCTGGCACCCCGCAGGGGCTCGACCCGGTGGCCGCCCACCGAAAACCCCTTCTCCACCTTGTACAGTGCCAGGACTTCGGACACGAGGCCCTCACTCGTCCAGCAGGACGCGAACGTTCGCCAGTTCCCCATCCGCTTCTTCAAGGGCCGCGTACTCGTCATCCTGAAAATCGATTTGCACGCCAGCGGGCTCTACCCGCCCCGCATCGTCGACCACCCAGATGACCGTGAAGTCCTTGTCCCTGAGGGACTTCAGTCTCTCTTCGTGCTCGCCCTGGAATTCCGACGGCGGCTGATACGCCAGGGCTTCGACCGGCACCGCCCGGCGTTCCCGATTGTCACCGACGTCGATCCGCGCCCGGGCACTCATGCCCGGGTAGAAAGCCCCATTCTCATTCGCCGTCCGGGCAATCACCCGGTAATGCCGCACGCCATCGCTGTTCCGAGCACCCCGTTCGACTTCCTCCACAGTGGCGCGGTGGTCCTCCCCGGGGCGCGCCTCGATGGAAAACTGCACTTCCTGCCCGGCTTCCACTCGACCGACGTCCGCCTCATGCACATCCAGGAACAGGCGTATTTCATCCAGGGAGGGAGCGACCTCTGCCAAAGGCGTCGAAGTACTGGACGAAACGGGTTGCCCCGGCTCTGCGTGCACCGACAACAGAACCCCGTCGAACGGACTTCTGATCCGGGTGTTCTCGAGATCCTCACTGGTACGCTGCAGGTGCACACGGGCACGTTCGACCTCGGCTTCGGCCCTTTCCCGTGCTGCCCGGGCCTCCAGATAATCTGCCCGCGCCTGTTCGAACTCCTCGCGCGGGATCAGGTCCTGGTTCGCCAGCCGGCGGGCGCGCTCCTTGCTGCTGCGCGCCTGTTCATACCGGCTCACCGCGGTGGCCTCTTCTGCCTTGGCACTCCAGATCGCCGCTTCGGCCTCGCGGTGCTCATGCCGAACCTGGCGGTCATCCAGCTCGACCAGCACATCGCCTTTGCTGACCTCACCGCGCCCCCGGGCAATCTCCACCACCGCGCCCGGGACCCGGGCAAAAAGGGCCCGCTGTCCGCTGGCCCGCAACTCCCCATCCGCGCGCACCTCGGCCCTGACCACGCGTTCGGCAATCGGCGCAGCCACGGCACCGTCCGGCAGCCCCCCGTCATCCGGCAACACGATGAGTGCCACCAGCAACGCAAGCACCACCGCAGCCACCAGTCCCAACCGCAAGGCAAAGATCTGGTTGCCGTTACGCCCCTGGAACATGCCGCGTATCACCCGGCCGCCCTAGCGCAGCGTGTCGGTCGGAATAGACCCGAGCGCCCAGTAGAGACTCGCCAGAGCTTTCTGGCGATCAAACCGCGCACCTTCCAGTCGCGCCTGGGCTTCCGCCACATCCACCTGTGCATCCGACAAATCCGAAAAGCTCCGCACGCCCTCACGGTAGCCACCCCTGGCGTTGCGCAGATCCTCCTCCGACGCCGCCAGGGCACGCTGAGCCAGCTCGATCCGCTCTTCGGCTTCCCCCAGGTCGTTTTCGGCCTCCCGGGCCTGCGTAACGACTTCGTTATAGCGTTGTTCACGCGCCGCCGCCGCTGCCAGCTGCCGGGCCCGTGCCTCGGCCACCCGCGAATCCCGGGCACCTCCGTCAAACATTTCCCAGCGAAGCTCCACACCGACCGTGTAATTGGGTGCGGTGCCTCCGTCGGCAAACTTCTCCACCCGGTACGTCGCGCCAGCCTGCAAGGTCGGGCGGAAACTCCGCCGATGCCGTTCCAGCTCGGCGCGCCGTGCTTCCACCGTTCGTACCTCTGCGACCACGCCCGGATGCTCCTCGGCCCAGTCCGTGTCTTCCAGCGCCTGCCTCCAGTCGCCCGGATCCCGAATGCGACTGCGCGTATCCACATCGAAGTTGGCGCGGTGGGGATGGACGCCCATTGCCCGGATCAGCCGCAGCCGGTGCCGCTCCACCGCGTTACGGGTTTCCGTAACGTCCACCTCGGCCCGCGCCACATCCGCATCGGCCCGCGCCACATCACCGGACGTCGCACGCCCTGCTTGATGCAGCCGCCGCGCCAGCGCCGCCGACTCTTCCTGCCGCGCGAGCGCTTCCTCGTGCACCTCAAGCAGTGCCTGTGCATGCAGGAGATCGAAGTATCCCTTCGCCACTTCCAGCACCGTGTCCGCTTCCACCACGTTCTCGCGTGCCCGTGCCGCCGCACGGTCGCCCAGCGCCGCATCCTTCTCGCTGCGGCGCTGACCGAAATCCCACAGGATGTATTCGGCCGAGACATCACTGCTGTAACGGGTAAAGCCCGACATGTCCCGATCCGGTTCGTCCACCGTCACGGGCTCCGTGCCCGGAAAGATTCCGCTGAAGTCCAGCTCCGGCCGCCCCTCCTCCGGGGAAGCACTGTTGAGTGTGAGATGTTCCACCCCCGCCCCGACGTTCACCCGCGGGCGATAGGCCGCCTCGGCGCGTTCCACCCCGGCCTGCGCCACGTCCCGCTCGGCCCGGGTGCGATGGACTTCGGGGTTATTGTCGAGGGCGATCTGGATTGCGCTTTCAAGGGTGAGCACGTCCGCTCCCGCCACGGGGACGGAGGCTGTCAAGAGACTCAATCCCACCCCCATGAGGGCCTGACGCGTCGCTTCTTTCAACCGAGCATGAAACAAGGTGCGCCTCCGTAACTATAAAGAGCGTACATCATGCAAACGGACAGCCCGGAACCGAAGTACCGTTTCCTACTAGTCTTTTCGCTCTTCCTGTTCCCAATACTTCCCTACGTCCACCAATTGCCAGCTCGCGGATCGTTGACGTAAAACACTGATCCGTATTTACTAGATCCCGTCGGTCATCGCCGACCTGTGAAGGACCAGACACAGCCAAAGGAGGCAAGCATGTTCCGCGAACTGGACACTGCAGAAATGGAAACCGTCGTCGGTGGCGCCGATGCCACGATCAATCTCGGTGCCCTGGGCACCATCACCGTCGACGCCGCCATGCCGGCCCTCGCCGCGGTCGCTGAAGCAACCAACGACCTGCTGATTGGCCTGACCGGAGTGCTCGGCGGAGTCCTCTGAAAAAGAGCGCAAAGCGTGCTCCATTGCTCTCATCCGTGAACTTCACGGGTGAGAGACACGGTCTATCCTCGAGCGCCCCCCTGTCTCGAGGATAGTAGCTCCCCTTACCCATCCGGGGGAGCGCTCAGAGGGAGGAGATCGGATCTCCTTCCTCTGTTTTTTTGTGCGAACACAAAAAAGGCGACATACCGACCGGCATGCCGCCCGTACTTCTGGCTGCAACCGGGCCTTAGAGCAGTCCGCCCAGCAGACCGCCACCCAGAAGTTCACTCACCAGATCGAGCACCGGCTGGGCCAGACCCAGGACAGTACCAAGCAGACCATCAATGACATCCATGATTTCGCTCCTTTACATGGGTTTCTTGGAAACCTCCCGGATTCAAACCGAAAGGCAGTCTCACCATATCCACACCACGGGATCCGGTCACCCCTACTTTATTAAGGGGCGACAAGAATGGCGCGCATTATCGCTCGCTCAACGCATCGCCGGCACGGTTAAACGGCTTCAGGAGATATTCAAGAATCGTTCGTTCGCCCGTCTCGATATCCACGCGGGCAATCATCCCGGTCGCGACTGCCACTGACCGACCCGTATCCGTCTCGAGGGAGGTATCCTCCAGTTCAAGAGAGACGCGATAATAGATTTCTTCGGGGTTCACCTCGTCGCGGAAGGTATCCGGCGAGATATCCGTGACAATCCCCTGGAGTTTCCCGTAGCGCGAAGCATCGTAAGCGGTGATCTCCACCTGCGCTTTCTGTCCGGGGTGCACGTGTGCGATGTCACGCGGGGAGATCCTCGCTTCGATGATGAGGTCCTCGTCCTGGGGCACGATTTCCATGATCTTTCCATTAGGCGAGACCACCCCACCGAGGGTCTGGAGCTCGAGGTTCTGCACCCGGCCTTGAACGGGGGAACGCAGGACCAGGCGTTCCAGGGCGTCCTCATGCCCTCTTAGCGCCGAGCGGAGAGCTTCTACTTCAGTACGCGTCTCGGCGAGTTCTTCACGCGCACGCACCCGGAAATCGTCCTCCAGCTCCTCTTTCTGCTGTCGCAACTCCGCCATGGAACGCCGCTGCTGCAGCAGTTCGACCCGCGAGGCGGCCCCGGCTTCCACGAGCTCGGCCGTGATCGACCGTTCCTGCTCCACAAGATCGATCGCGGTCTCGATGTTTCGCAGGCTGCGTTCCAAACCCTCCCGGCGACTGTCGAACAGAGCGCGCTCCGGCGCGGTAACGTCGGGTGCGGATTCCAGCGCGTCCGGAAAATCGATTGCGGGCGCCCCGGTGACCTCGGCTTCCAGGCGGCTCTTTCGGGCGAGCGCTCCAAGATAGCGCGCTTCTACCTCTTCTTTCTCCGCCCGCGTCTGTACCGGATCAAGGGCCGCCAGTTTCTGGCCCACGTCGACGGAATCGCCCCGCCGGACGTAGAGCTCGCGCAATATTCCGCCTTCCATCGACTGAATCACCTGCGACCCGGATTGCGGGACGACCGTACCCTGCCCGGTCGAAACCTGGGTCACCTCTGCAAAGTAGGCCCAGACGCCGAACGCTGCAAACAGAAGGGACGCTAGCGACACCAGGCGAACTGCTGTCGGCGCCCGCCCTTCCTCACCGGGGAAATGGACCGGTTGGGACGACACCGTGCCCCTCGGCGTAGGGCGTCCGTGCCACCACCGTCGCACGGCCTGCCCAAAATCCGCCAGCCATGTGCCCGCCTTCATCCCTGCGCCTCGTCCCGGGCCGCCACATCGTTCCCCTGGCGCAATTTCGCGAGTACGCGATCGCGTTCGTCGTCCGCAACGACGCGCCCCGCGTCGATAACGATGACACGATCGACCAGGTTGAGCACGTTCCGGCGGTGGCTGGCCACGACCAGCGTATTGCCCGGCGGCAAATGTGCCAGATCGCCGATCACTGCAGCTTCGGCCCGATCGTCCATGCCAGTGGTCGGCTCATCCAGCAACAGCACCGAAGGACGCCGCAGAAGAACCCGGGCCAGTACAATCGCCTGACGCTGTCCACCGGACAGCCCCGCACCCCCCTCGCTCACCATGTAGTCCAGCCCGTCCGGTACCCGCTTCAGCAAGTCGCGAGCGCCGATCCGTCCCAGCACCCGAAGGATCTCATCATCGGTGGCGCCGGGCGCGCCCAGCGTCAGGTTTTCTCTGAGCGAACCATGGAACAACCGCGCGCTCTGACTGACCAGACCCACATCCCGGCGCACATCGGCCGGATCCAGATGGGCCAGATGCACGCCATCGAGCATGACTTCGCCCTCGGCGGCATCAAGCAGACCGGCAAGTCCCTGCAGCAATGTGGACTTCCCTGCCCCGCTGCGCCCGATCACGGCAACCCGTTCGCCCGGCTGAATCTCCAGGCGCCCGATCGTCAGTGCCGGACGTGGATCCGCACGTGAATAGATGAGCTTGGTCCGCTCCAGCTGGTAATGTCCACGTAGCAGGGAGCGATGGACCCGACGCTCACTCTCGGGATAATCCACGGACCGGCGCATGACGCCATCCAGTCCCTTCAGCGCCACCCGTGCCTGCTGCCAGCGATTGAGGACCTGGTTGATCTGTGCCATGGGAACCAGCATCCGCGACGCCAGGATGGAGGCAGCGACCAGCGCCCCGGTTGTCAGATCTCCGCTCATCACCATGGGCGCCCCGAACAGGATCACCACCGCAAACGATCCGGTCTGTACCGTCTGCCCCCAGGCGGTGAGCGAATTGGTCAGCAGGCGCTGGCGGAGATTCACCTCGGTGGTGACCGCGTTGTAATGGTTCCACTGGTTCTGAAACCGCGGCTCGGCCTGCAGCGTCTTGATGTCGTCTCCCCCCTGGATCGACTCGACCAGCATGCCGTTGCGCCGCGACGCCTCGCGCATGGCCTCGTTCGCCAGACGGCTCAGACGCCCCTGCAGCAGAAGCCCCGGCAGAACCAGCGCGATGAGGGCCAGTGCCGGCACCAGCACCAGACTGCCGGCGATGTACCAGAAAACCACCAGAAACAGGAGAAAAAACGGCATGTCCGCCAACACGGACACCGTTGTTGAGGTCATGAAGTCGCGCACCCGCTCGAGCTCGCGCAATTGCGCGATGAAACTCCCGGTCGACCGCGGACGCTCCGAATTGCGGATCCTCAAGGCATGCCCGAATACCCGGTCCGAAATGCGGACATCCGCATCTTTGCCCAGCACGTCGATGATACGCAGGCGCGCCACCCGCATCGCGAACTCGAACAGGAGCGCCAGCACTACACCACCGAACAGCACATACAGCGTCGGGAACGACTCCGCCGGAATCACCCGGTCATAAACCTGCATCGCGAACACCAGGCCGGCCAGCGCCAGCACGTTCGCCAGCAGCGACGCCACGAAGACATGGCCATAGGGCCGCAGATCGCGAAAGACGATGCCCCGAAACCAGTCCTGCCGATAGGGCTTGATGTATTCGTCGATCCGGGGGTCTGCCTGATTTCGAAGGGGCCGCACCACGAAAACACGCCGTACCTCCGCCTGCAGCGCCTCCGTCACCAGCGCGCTGCGCACATCGCCTTCACCTGCCCAGGCCACCTGCCACGCGCTACTGTCGTGGGTTATTCCATCGACGACCCCCACATCACCGCCTTCGAGTTCCACCAGGAGCGGCAACTTCCAGGCATCGAGCCTGTCGAGCACCCGTCGATCCGGAGATTCCGCCAATTCCAGACCCAGCTGCCGTGCGAGTGCCGCCAGCTGGCTGGCGCCGGGCTCCGCATCTCCGGCCCATGCAACCAGCGATCTCGCATGTTCCTCGGAAAACGGACACTCGTAGTAGCGCGCCACATGCAGCAGGGCCTCCAGCCACTCTTGCAGACCCTGCGCAGTCGCGGACGCCCCCGCGTCGCGCGCCGTGCCCTTCATTCCTGCGTCCCCAGACCCAGCAGCGCGCTCAGCCTTCCGCCCTGCTCCAGACACCGCACGGCATGCAGGCGCCGGTCATGACGTGCATCCACCAGATCGAAGCGCGCCTGGAAATAATCCTGTTCCGCGCTCAGCAGGTCCAGCAGCGTCCGCGTTCCGGCACCCACATATTGCGTTTCATACAACCCGCGGAGATCGTCCAGCGACTCCAGCCGCCGTTCGAGACCCTCGATCCGGGTCTCCAGATCGTCCAGCCGCGTAGCGGCTTCATCCACTGCTCGTGCCGACGCCGCCCTCAGCGATTCACGCCGTGCCGCGGCCGAATCCCTGCCCAGCTCGGCTGCTCGCTCACGCGCACGGTTCCTGCCGCCACGGAATACATCGGCGGTGACATTTAACAGAACCGTGGATTCACTCTGATTCGGGAGATCGCTGTCGAAGAAATAATCACTCTGGAAATCCACCGACACCGTCGGCCAGCGAGCGGCCCGTTCACGCTCGCGCAGCGCCCTGGCCTCTTCCTGTCGTGCTGCCGCGACCTTCAGACTCGGTGCGGCGTCAAGCCCCTCCCGGTCGATACCCCTGCAACTCGCGGCCCAGGCGTCCGGAAAGGCGTCGTCGATCCGCATCCCCGACGCCACATCAACGTATTCATGCAGCTCTCGCCGGGCACTCTCCCGGTCCGCCCGAACATCGGCCAGCACCAGGCGTGCCTGTTCCGTCCGTGCTTCGACCGCACGGGTATCGGCACGTGCAGCCGCACCGAGATCCGAGCGCCGCTGGGCAAGCTCACCGATTCGTTCCATGGAATCGATCTGCTCGCGGGCAATCGCTTCCATGGCCTGATAACGCTGCATATCGATCATGGCCTGAAGCGCACTACTCGCGACCTCCTCCCGCGTCGCGTGCAGTTCCCCCCTCGCGCGGCTCACCCCGGCACGGGCCCGCTCGATGTCACTGCTCACTTCGCCGAAATCATACAGTCGCTGCGAGGCATTCACGCTCGCTACATCGACATTGCGCCCCAGCGAACTCTGGTATTCGGAACGGGTGCTGGCGGTCACCTGTGGCCAGCGCCGGGAGCGTGCCACCGTGACCTCTTCACGCTCACGCTCCATGTCGATCCGCGCTCGCCGCACGTCCGGGTGACGGTCCACGGCCTCCCGTGCGAGTGCCGGCAACTGCGTGGCCACCTGCGCACGGCGGACCTCGCCAGGGGTGCCAGTGCCGTTGGTTGCCGAAGAACCCGGGGCCGCTACCGCATCGGCACCCGCCGCCCCATCCGTCTGTCCCATCACCAACGACGCCGGTACCAGAAACAGTACCAACGCAATTCCCGTCTTTTTCAATGCTCCCCCCTTTTCGGGCACAACCGAACCCTGCCGCCACAACCCGGACGGAGCGGGCCCTTACGTCACATAGAAGCCGACTTCCATGTCCATTCGGCCCTCGTCAATATCTCCCGTGTCGGGATCTTCCACCCGGTATTCAAACTCGTCGGTCTCGCCGATGTTGCCGGCCTCTTCCTCCGCCACATACTCGAGGCTCCCGTCGTCTTCCACGGTCAGGGTGCCGAACTCACCCTCCAGTTCGACCGACCCATCGTCGAGCGCCTCGAAATCGCCGTTCCCCGCCAAGCGGACGCCCACCAGCAGATCTTCAAACTCGGGGTCGCCACGCACATCGACCATGGATGCGAGATCACCTTCAAACGATTCAACCCCATCGACCTCACCGTCGGACGGGTCCAGCTCGTCCGGATCAACGGTCAGAAGTTCGATGTTCTCCAGGGCCACATCCCCGCTGAGAAGCTCCACGCCTCCCTGGCGGCGCAGTTCCAGCTCATACTCCCCGGACTCCAACCCGGCCTCGGCGACGTCCTCGTCCGTTCCCAATAGGCCAAGGAGATCCAGCCCCAGCAGCCCGGTGTCTTCCTCCAGTGTTCCGAGCGTTTCGAATTCCTCGTCGGAATCCTCACGATACGAAAGTTCAATTTCGATGCCCTGATCCAGCAGCGACAGGACCGAACCGGAGGACGCTTCGAACTGAAGCGCACCCACATCCCCATCCTCAATCGCGAACCTCAGTGCATCGCTGTCTTCGACACCAATACCCAGCAAGCCCCCCTCCAGCACCAGATCGTCCAGTTCCTCGACCTCAAACTGATCCTCCAGACCCGTCACCCCGACTTCCGAGACGCCCCCCAGATCCCGAGCAAAGATCGAGTTCACGGCGACGTCCACAGGGTCCGAAGTAAACCCGTCTTCGGACAGCGCCCGGACCGCCCCCTCGTAACCGAGGATCTCCTCATCGTCGACATCTTCGAAGTCGTCTTCTTCAAAGGCCCACGTACCGTTCTCCACCTCCGAAGTCAGCAGCACCTCTCCGTCATCAGCCAGCAGTTCCACTTCCGTAGCAAGCGGCCCCGCTTCGCCCGCGATGGCAATGCTGTTCTCCTGGGTGACCTCGGGCTCTTGCGGCGTATCCGAAAATTCAACCTCGGTCGGTTCGGACTCGTTCCCGGCGTCATCCGTCGCCGTCACCTCGCCCTCGAAACCGGCCGGATCCCCGTCCGGAAAATCCCCGGCCGGGATCGACCACGTACCGTCAGCATTCGTTTCGGTGGTGGCGACCTCCTGGCCTTCGTCGTCCGTCAGCGTAATCGTGGCCCCCGCCTCCGCGGTCCCCGACACACCATCGGCATTCGCCTCGTCCACCACCGGCGCGTCCGGGGCCTGGCCATCGATCGGGCCCACCTCGGTCGGGTCGGACTCATTGCCGGCGTCATCCGTCGCCGTCACCTCGCCCTCGAAACCGTCCGGATCCCCGTCCGGAAAATCCCCGGCCGGGATCGACCACTTACCGTCAGTATTCGTCTCGGTGGTGGCGACTTCCTCGCCTTCGTCGTCCGTCAGCGTGATCGTGGTCCCCGCCTCCGCGGTCCCCGACACACCATCGGCATTCGCCTCGTCCACCTCCGGCGCGTCCGGGGCCTGGCCATCGATCGGGCCCACCTCGGTCGGGTCGGACTCATTGCCGGCGTCATCCGTCGCCGTCACCTCGCCCTCGAAGCCGTCCGGATCCCCGTCCGGAAAATCATCGGCCGGGATCGACCATTCACCATCGGCATCGGTCTCGGTGGTAGCGACCTCCTGGCCTTCGTCGTCCGTCAGCGTGATCGTGGTCCCCGCCTCCGCGGTCCCCGACACACCATGGGCATTCGCCTCGTCCACCTCCGGCGCATCGGGGCCTGGATCTTCTTCGTCATCATCACCGTCATCCGACGAACCTGAGGAAGACGAACCTGCCGCTGCCGCTGCCAGGCCCCCCGCCCCCACAGCCCCGGCCACGAGCCCCAGGCCGCTCACCCCCGAACTCTCGGCGGCCACCAGTTGGCCAATCTCGGAGATCTCGGTAAAGGCGAACGACTCCCACGGTTCCTCGTACTGCCCCCACCACAGCACTCCGCTCGAATCTTCCAGCACCAGTTCGTTGCGGAGTTCACCGCTCCCGCCGAAAAACCCCTCGATCACGAGTTCCTCGCCCGACTGCAGGGTGATGACCAGATCCATCCCCTGCTGATCGAAAGCGGCGACTTGTTCCGGCCCAACCGGCAGCTGCACCACCTGGTTTTCACCGACCGTCAGCTCCCCAAGCGCCACCTCGCGACTTTCTCCCGACGCCTTGTCCACCAGCTGGACCTGCATGTTCTCCGCCATCCTTTATCCCTCCTGATCCTGATTGCCGCGGTCGATGATCTCGATTTCCACGCGCCGATTAGGCTCGAGACACTCCCGGGTCTCCGTCGCATGCTCGGGCCCACGGCAGAAAACCAGCGGTCGTGTTTCACCCCGCCCTTCAGCGACCATTACGTCGGGATCGATGCCCTGCTCGATCAATTCCTCCCTCACGCTTTCGGCACGCCTCTGGGAAAGTTCCCGGTTGTACTCGGCATCGCCAATACGGTCCGCGTGCCCCACGAGCGTGATCCGAGGATCCGAATATTCCCGGTCAATTTCCTCCGCGACACCCCCGATCCGATCACGACCTTCCGGGGTCAGACGATCGTCATCAAAACCGAAGACCACATCCGCCGAAAGCGTCAGGATCTCCATCTCGGGAATCTCCGGGGGAGCGGTCAGTCCCTCATAAAGTCGCTCGCACAGAAATCGACGCCATTCCCCCGTGTCGACTCGATCCCATCCATCAAAACTGACTCGGTACTGACACACGAGAACGTCGTCCCCCGTCGCAAAGGGAATATCGAAGTTGTAAAACCAGTGAGCCTCGCCACGATGACGCTTGAATTCGTCCGGCGTTCCGAGTTTTTCCAGCACTTCTCCCTGTTCCATGCCTGCGGACACTGAATCCAGGGTTTCCCGATCAACCGCTCGTCCGACCCGGGCGAAGTCTTCATCCAGCTCGATCAACGGTGTCTCCACGTCCGGGTAGCCGGCGTCATCCGCGATTACCGGGGGAGTGCCGACTGCGGCCAGAAAGGCCGCAAGAAACAGGGCCGGTCCGGGCGTGTTGCGAACCCCCGGTGCATGTTCTTCATTCTTTGCTGCATTCATTCGGACGTACTCGCTCGCTGGAGGCCGAAATTTTCCTGTGACGCTACCATCCTCCATAATCGCAAGAACCAGTCTTTACTGACTATGACTCCCGTATACCTGCCCGATCCGAGCCGGCGTCACCGTCGTCCAGCAAGCCGCGGAGAAACTCTCGCTCCTCATCCGTCAGGATTCGGCCTTGCCGGTCCTCCCGTGACGACGACCAGCCCCGCCCCGAACACCCCCGGGAAAAACCCAGCTCAGCGACCCGGTCAGTCCCGAGCTCTTCCGGCCACAACGGCTCGGAGATGTAAAAACCCTGCGCGATACCGAAACCGCACTCGCAGGCCACGTCCATCAGCTCCTCTCTGGAAACACCCTCGATCACGGTTTCCAGCCCCTCGTCTCTTCCCAGGGCTGCCAGGCGACACAGAAACCGACGCCCGCCGCGGCGCTGAACCGCCTGCTCGAGAAACCAGCGATCGACCTTGACTTCCGTTAATGGAAAGCGAACCAGCCGGTCCAGGTTTGCCGTCCCGGCACCGAAGTCGTCCAGCGACAGTCCGAAGCCGGCGATCCTGGCCTGAGTCAGTACCCTGCGATGAACGGGTTCCACTTCCAGCTCACGTTCGGTGATCTCGAGCAGAACCTGATTCGGGCGCACCGAATTCTGTCTACAGGCCGTGAGCAGTTGCCGCAGAAGGTCCCCGTGTCCGAGCAGGTCCAGCGACAGATTGATGCTCAGGGTCATCGGGGCTACGTCACGGGACGAACTCTGAAGCGCCCCGAAGCGCGCAATGGCCATATCGCTAATCTGGGCAAAAATGGGCCAGGCGTAACGCGAATCTTCCAGAGCCCAGAGGAACGCACCGGGCCGGACAACCTCTCCGTAATGCATACGGATCCGTGCCAGCGCCTCGACACCCTTGACCCGCCCGTCCCGCAAGGAAGCCTGCGGCTGGAATGCCACTGCAAAAAGGCGATCCGCCAGCGCATCCTCGATTTCAGCCCCATCAAGGACGGCCCTCCCCCCTCCACGGCCGGTCTCCCTCACCGAGTCCCAACCGTCCTCCAGCAGGCGCCCCAGCTCATCCAGAACCAACGGCTTCGCCAGATGCCCGAGCACCGGTACACCGGCATCTCGGGCGACCCCTTCCGCTGACTCGCGGATCGACAGGTCAAGGCCCGAGATGAAGACCACCTTCGGACGCCGCTCTTCCCTTTCCGCCCAATATGCAATCGCCGCGATACCGTCTTCTTCACCTACCTGCAGGTCCACCAGACACAAATCGAAGGACTCGGACAGATACTTCCGCCTCAGCGACGCCAGGTCATGCGAGATCACGACTGAAGCACCCAGCGCACCCAGATATTCCCCAAGCTCATCCGCAAACTCGGGGTCATCTTCAAGTATCAGTGTCCGGACACCGCTCAACGTCATCCTCAACCATCCTTACGCCAGCACAAAAAAGGGGGGGTGGCCCGGCCATCCCCCCTCTCGAGAAAGTCGGAACTGAATTCCGGTCACGGACCAGCGGCGATCTCTTCCAGCACCTCTTCGAGCACCCCCGGCGAACTCCTCAACTGAAAAAAACTGTTCGACCCCAGCATCCCCAGATCCGGCCAGTGAAGCGCCATCCTAAACCGCATGTGCAACGCCTCAACCTCACCATCGTTAACCAGAATTTCGTAGGGTAGATAAGCCGTATGTCGGCGATCTCCTACGTCAACCGTATCAAGCTTGTGCCGATCGCCTGCCTCTTCCGGGGCACCGGCTGAAGCATCAACCGCTACGCCATACAAAGTGACACCCGGACGATCAAGGTCCAGCCGGTAAACTTCCGAGACGCCATTGCCCTCCTGCGCCAGTGTCGCCTCGATCGCCGCCCTGGCCGTCTCGGCATCGTCATGACTTGCCAGCTCATATGGATCATCGAAACGCTCCATGCCCACCATGTAGCGATAGCCACGCAGATCCGAAGCGGTCATCGCATCCTCTGAGCCAAATCCTCCAGTATTGCCGAGTACACTAGCGAGCTCTTCGCGCACCCCGACGAGATCCTCCTCCACTTCATAGGCGTGGCGGAAATATTCCAGATTGTTATAGGCGACCTGGACCTCGCCCCCCACGTCTGTGACCGCGACCCGAACCGGCGCGAGGTAGGCCGACCTTGCCGCATCGTTTGCCACTTGCGTCAGCTCCGGGTGCGACACTACGAACACATGGCGCCCGTCGTCCACTGCGTACTGGCCCAACATCTCGAATGGACCCTCTCGCAATTTTGCAGCGACTTCCTCTACTACCGCTCCGTGTTCCTTCGTCGCAACCGAGTCCGCCAGCACAAAGGGGCGCAGCTCGTCGCTCTTGGCGGCCCCCGCCGCTGTCAGCAGGCCTGTCGCCAGTAGACACCCAACGATCTTGTTCGCTCTTTCGAATTGCATCGGCATTCCTCCAGTGGTTATCTGCTTCTATGTCGGCGACTTCATGCCGCTCTCTTTCTTTACCCTTCAATCAGAAACGGTACCCAAGCCCGACCTCGACTTCATATTGCTCCATTTCGATTTCTACATCCTGCTGCTCGAAAAACGCATGATTCCCCTTGACCGATTTCCTGGGCGCATACATGGCGGCAAAACTGATCTCCACATCCTCACTCAACTGCCGCGTCGCACCCAGCGTATAGTGTTCAGTCATCACACCAGGGGCCAGAATATTGAAGGTCACTTCATCCTCAGGAATCGGATTGTCGCCCCGGTTATATCCGGCGCGGAGAGACCATCCATCAAAGCCGTCGTACTGCGCACCGACCTTGTAAACATTGATATCCTCCCAGCCAAACCCGGGGCCATCGGACGATCCGAGCCGGTTTCGGTCTTCCGTCAAATTGGTGACTGAATTAGAAATGGAGTCGACGTCCGAATAATTGATCCGCTGGTAATCCGCGGCAACAGTGAGATTCCGAGTCACATCAACCGCGATTCCTGCACCCCAACTCGAAGGAATATCAAAGTCGCCCTGCTCCGCGAAAAGCCCTTCATAATCATCAAACCCATCGTGTGCCTGACGGCTCTGATAGGATGCGCCAAGCGTGATGTGATCCGCGACGTCGGCCTGGAGGCCCACCTTCACTCCATAACCGAAGCTGTCGTCATATCCCTGGTCGGTCAGCTTGTCGGGACTCTCGCTCAAGGGTTTGAACTCGGACAGGCCGAACGCCTCGAAGCGCTGGTAACTGAGGATCGGACTTACGCCGGCGCGAACCTGACCTTCGCCACCGAATGACGTCGCGAAGGTTGGCATGACCATCAGCTGCATCAGATCCACGCCGGCCGCCCCGTCACAGAAGGGGCCACTCTGGCTCCCGACCTCCGAACCCAGGGGCCCTTGACAGCCTTCTTCATTGTCGAAGCCCGGATAATTCGTATTCAGGCCACCGTTACCCACAACGGTCACGCCCCAGGAACTGCGGTCGTTGATCTGACGCACGAAGGCAAATGACGGTATGAAAAAGTTCTTTTCCCGTGACTCGATCCGTTCCCCGTTTGTATTCAGTGGAACCAGGGTATCCTGGACAAGGGACAGAAAGACGGTGTCTCCCAATTTCGCAGCATCGAGAGCAACATCGTCGTCAATGGCATCAATGATTGTGTCATTCAAGTCGTTCAACGGTTCTTCGGAACTCTCATCAGGATCGAGTATCGAGTCCACGACTCCCTGGAGATCATCGACGATATTGTCGACCGTACCGCCACTTCCAAGGAGATTGTCCACCGTAGTATCCAGCTGATCGGCCAGCTCTTCGAAAGTATCTTCGACGGTTTCGGTGAGATCGACATCGAGGTCATCGAGGGTCAGATCGCCCACCTCGAGACCATCGCCAGTCACCTTGTAGGATCGCTCGGGGCGGAAGTAGGCAAGCGCACCATCGACCCTCGATTCCATGCCGGCGATTCCGGCAGGGTTGGTTGCCGGAGCGAAGGAGTCATGTGACATGGCCATCCCGACCCCGCCCATCCCCTTGTTCTGGGTACCGAAGCCATGAGCAAAATAACCATTCGTCGCGTGGCTCTGCGGAATTGTGAGGGACAATGCTGTAACCGAAAGGGTGGCCGCCGCGCGGGCGAGCGTACGCTGCTTCATGACTCTCTCCTCTGGTTTGCGCGCATCTGCGCCGAGATACTGATCCTTTATTTTTTCTCAACAGCGAGCTGTTCGCTCTTCAATGGATCGGCAGCGATAGTAGTGTGCAGAGAAGCCTTAAGGCACTAGGCGGTTACAGCTAGTCGTTTGGTATTAGTCCGGATATTCTAATATAACCATTTCTTAATTCAGAGATCCCAATGATAGCGACGGACCGTTTCAACGAGTGGCTCGATTCGGACGCTCCGGGGGGCGGGAGGGTCCGGGGGAAACAGAGGCACTGCTAATATGCGCCGGCAGGAAGGAGTACAGGGGAAAGAAATTCCCTCCAAGGTAGCGGACCTGGATCAGATTGTTGCGCACCCATACCCGCACACAAAAAAGGCCCCGCCGGTTACGACCGACGGGGCCTTTTTGCGAGGTGTTTGGTGGAGCGGAGGACCACCGCCCCGGTGTTTCAGTAGGTCTCACAGAGCCTCTCTATCTCTCTGGTTCTTCGGCCCTTTTCCGGACGCCCCGTTCTCTCCTTGTTGAACTTCGTCTCAACCTGTAGCATCCAAGAACATCTTTTTTGGGTATACAGGAGGCACTACACAAAAAGCCTCCACATAACTCTGTGAGGGACACCGTGCCGAAGAAGGCGAAGGAGCTAACCGCCATTGAGGTCAAACGGATCGACCGTCCAGGCTTCCATGCGGTGGGCGGCGTGTCCGGCCTGACGCTGCGGGTGACGGACACCGGATCGCGGCAATGGGTGTTACGCGCGCGCGTGGCCGGAAAACGTCGCAACTTCGGTCTTGGAGGATTCCCCGATGTCATGCTCGCACAAGCGCGTGAGCGGGCTCGGGAGCTCAAGGATCAGCTGTGGCGAGGGATCGATCCAGTAGTCGAACGCAGGGCCGCAGAGGACGCCAGGCGCGCCGAGGAAGCCAAGCGACTCACCTTCGCCGAAGCCGCCCACCAATGCCATGCCGCGAAGCAAGACGAGTTCCGCAACCTGAAGCACCGCAAGGATTGGATTCGCTCGCTGGAGCACTACGCCTTCCCGACGATGGGCAAACTTCCGGTCTCCGCTATCGAGTTGGGGCACGTCAAAGCCGTATTGGACCCGATCTGGAAAGAAAAGACCGAGACGGCCAGCCGGATACGCCAGCGCATTGAATCGGTGCTCAGCTGGGCCACCGTGAGCGGTTATCGCGAAGGCGACAACCCGGCCCGCTGGAAAGGGAACCTGGAGGTTGCGTTGCCTGCCCCGCGCAAGATCCGCAAGCGCGACCATTACCGAGCCCTGCCCTGGAACGATGTCCCAGCATTCATGGAGGCGCTGCGCCAACGGCCCGGCATGGGCGCACGGGCGCTGGAATTCGCCATCCTGACGACCGCCCGATCGGGTGAAGTGCGCGGCGCAACGTGGGATGAAATCGATCTGGACGCCCGAACATGGACAGTGCCTGCTGAACGGATCAAAGCGGGCAAACAGCACAGGGTTCCGTTGTCCGATGAAGCCGTGGCCCTGCTGGAAGCCCTGCCCCGCTTCGCGAACTCCAATTTGCTATTCACCGCACCCCGAGGCGGTGCGCTGTCCGATATGAGTATCAGCGCCGTCTGCAAACGCATGCAGGTGGACGCGGTACCGCACGGATTTCGATCGACGTTCAAGGACTGGGCCCGCTCCTGCACCACCTACGCCGATGAGGTGAGCGAATTAGCGCTGGCACACGTCAACAGCGATGCCACCCGAGCGGCCTATGCCCGCGATGAGTTGTTACCTCAGCGGGCGCGACTAATGGCGGATTGGGCGCGGTTTCTGCGCGAAGGGACGCCAGACGGGGCCACCGTTACCAGCATCGAAGATGCTCGGGCCTGACAGGCCTGCGCAAAGAGAATCGACGTCGAGACCCTGAACGTGAACATCGCCTCGGGCATCCCGGTCCACTTTAGTCCTTCACCTTCCGGCCGCCCTCGACTTGCTTCAGCGTCTGAACAATCTGGCTTTCCGTAAACCGACTCTTGCGCATCTCGGCCTCCTTTGGCTCTAGTGTGCCCGGAAACCTCCAGTTTTCAATGGACCGAATTTACGGGAAGGCGACAGTGGGATTTGTCTGCCCGGGGAAGGGGAACCCCGACCTTCAACCGTTTTGTGCAACAGAGCCGCTAATCTTTCAAAGGACGAAAAGCGCGATGAGCCAGGCAAGCTCGAAGCATGAGGCCATTGGTAGCATGGGCGCTGTACAGTAAGCAGTCATTCGGGGGCGAACGGGAAGTTGCGCCGGCAAGCGGGCTTGTCGGTCAGTCGATGAGGCCTAGTGCGCGGGCCCGGGCGACTGCCTCGGCGCGGCTGTGGACCCCGAGCTTCTTGTAGGCGCGCTCTGCTCGTTGCTTCGCGGCTGCCCGTGAGATGCCGAGTTTCTCGGCGATGACCGCGAAGGTCAACTGAGTGGGCAAGTAGCGCAGGACCAGTGCCTGAGCCATGGTAATCGATGCTGCTTTGATGGTGGCGGCACCTTCTGACACAGCCTCGGCGGCTGCTTCGTGGGCAGCGGCGGCGATGAGGCCGGCCTCGATCAAGGCGTCGACGGCCTCGTGGGCGGCTGCTTCCTCCACAAGCCCTGCAGTGATCAGCGCCTGTATGGCGCGAGCGGCAGCGGCACCGCCGATCGCTTCGGAGGCTGCGATCGACTCAGCTGCATGGGTCTGTGCCGCCAAGGCCGAGAGCAATGCGTGGGCTTCGGCGGCCTGCGCTGCCGCAATCTCCGTCGCTGCCTGCTCCATCGCTACGACCTCAGAGCCGACGAACAGCCCGGTTTCGGGCGTGAGGAATCCTTCGCCCAACAGTGTGCCACCGGTCTCGGCGATCACGTCGAACAGTGGCTGCGCCCAACTGTGCTCAATGAGCAGGAATGCGAGTGCCGTCCCCGGCGACAGGGACTCGATCAGTGCCCATGCGTCCGCCGCATTGAAGCCCGACGAGCCATCGCCCACTGCGGTTTTCACGTGATGGGCACCGTCGAGTGGGATGATGCTCGCCAAGAGAACGCCGAAGTCCTCGTCGTCACCGATGACCAGGCGCTGGATCGTGCCGTCCTCGCCCTTAGCAACGAAGAGCATGTCGATGAGGCGCAACACTCCTCGACCTTGCAGTCGATCGACTTCGGCCAGGACCCGGACTCCGCTGTCGGCGCCGGGACCGAAACCCACCGCGATCACCTGTAACGGACTAAGCATCTAGCTGTCAGGTCACGCCTGATTGCATACCGCGAGAGAAGGCACCCCTGTTTCATGCCCGGGAGTGGATGAGTATTGTGCCCGATGAGCGAACGGGAGGCTGACCGCATGGCGAGTACCATCCATTCCAACGCCCGCACCACACCCCGGATCCGGCAGGAACTGCAGGAGGCGCCGGCCGGCGTCAGCGACCCGGAACTGGCCCGGCGCTACGGCATCAGTCGCATGACGGTGCGCAAGTGGCGCCGCCGGCGCACCGAGGTGGAAGACCGGACCCATCGTCCGAAGACGATGCACACGACGCTCACAGCGGAACAGGAGGCGATCGTGGTCCAGGTCCGGG